>JAOZLT010000327.1:0-1624 GCA_029934675.1 Candidatus Altimarinota bacterium
TAAGCTAACTCTTGTCCACGGCGTAGCCTGTCGCTACTGACACGGATACCTTTTTTCTTTTCTTTTTTGGTTGAGATTAGGCTGATGTCTGTAATCTTGACTTCCAGGGTCTCGAGGTTCAGGATTGCTTTGGCGATTCCCCAGTTGGTTAAGCTTGGGTCGAAACCTATTATTTCGATTTCTTTCATTTGGCTCCTGACTGGTCGTAGGTTGAGATTATGGATACGTCACCTGTTGGTTCAAGCCTTGTGTTGCACTGCAGGCAGGTTGGGCTGTCGTTGCTTAGCAGATGGTCAAGCTTCACGATGAAGATATTTTCTCTTGAGTTCATTACAGTTAGCAGGCACTTTGGACATTTTGCGTTAAAGACTATTCTTACTTCGTCTGTTTTTATTCCCATTTATTCTCCTTTGGTTGGTGGTTTTATTCTTCTATCTGGTGGTATAATTGATGTTTTTGGCTCAAGCATATTCCATTTTTCCACTTCAGCATGAATTCTGTTTCCAGATGGAACTCGTATCTCAGGACTTAACATGAATTTATTAACTCCAGCTCGTTTGGCTATCTTAAGATCTATTAATTCTTTTGCTGCCCTTGACCTTACTGACGAACTTTTTGGAGATCCGATATCTGCTACATTCGAGCCTCTTATTAAATTCATATCTATCTCGGCAAAAAGCATGGCTGTCGCTTTTGGCAACTTTGCAACAAGCAATATTATACTAAATTTTTTCTTCATGGTTTGCTTCCATTTGCTATGTTGAAATGTTGGCTGATAGTCTATTGGATTATGTATTACTACAGATTGTCCATGATCAAGTTCTTCATATTTGTTGCTATAATCATTATAAGATGATATATTTCGATACGACATCTGTAAACCCTCGTTATTGTGTTCTTTTCTGTTCGCAACTTAAACGTACATAATAACGAGGCGATTGTCAATAAATACCTTGCACGATTCGTGCAACCTTAGGGGTACCGACCTTGCACGATTCGTGCAACTCAATAATTGGCTTAAGTCTTTGTTTGTATTACGGTTTACTGAGATGTTAAACTTTTTCGCTATAATATATATAGTAAACGAACTCTTTTTTACCTTTTTTCCATGCGAGTCATAAACGGCTTTGAGGTGAACCACTAGGTTTAGCCTCGTCCGGTTTTTCGGTAGTCAATAGTGAGGAGTGCCGAGCTTCGCAGGCACGACGAACGGTTGAGCTTTGCTCAAATTTACTGCCGACAAAAGCGCAACGAAGTGAAGACCTGGTGGCTTCACCGCATGAAACAGTCATAAACAACTACAACATATCATACATATCAGACTACGAGCTGACTGCTACTGCTATCCTGCCGCAGCCCGCAGCGACCTCTCAGTCGCTGAACAACAATACCGGGACAGCTTACGAAGTAAACGGAAACTGGTTCCCTCACTTCGTTCGGCATGCAAACAACCGCATGCAAGTTTCCATTGACTACGACGCTTTACCCAGTCCACAAAGTTGTGGCGACGGAGGAGGGATGCCTCCGGCGGGGCTTAGAAATAGGGATTATATTATTATGAGGAGATTATGATTAGCCTTGATGAGTTTAATGTTTTTGAGACATCTGTTAAGAATATCAAAAA
>JAOZLT010000327.1:1634-2596 GCA_029934675.1 Candidatus Altimarinota bacterium
TAAGGTTATAGACAGAAGGGGGTTTATGTATATCCTGCTTGATTCTAGTTATCCTGAATGGTGCAAGATAGGTAGAACCAAGAATCCATCTAGTAGGCTGAACGATTATAATAAAGATCGTCCTGTTAAATCTGCGTATTACTCAAAGATAAGTTTACCATTTGAGGATGTAATATCAGTTGAGACAATAATTCTTGAGCAGATTTATAAAACCATAAGGTCTTCGGCTGAGAGCAAAGAATGGTTTGCTATTGAGCATTTTGATACATTGTGTTCTTGGATCAAGAAAGCAGAAAATGAGGCTAACCTTTATTATGCTTCTTGAAGTGATGAAACTGACAGAGGGTTACCAGGTCTTCATAATTGTTATACTCCTCAAAGAATATATTATTATAGTTTAAGTGATGGATTTGGAGATTGTCTACTGACGAACATTCCGTGCATTGGTAGTTATCTCGCACTAGGACAGCACGTTTAACCGCTTTCCATTCATCTGAGCGCAGGTATGCCGTGTATCCGCCGGGGTAAGAGACTGACCTATACCCAAGGTCGCTTTCTTTGCAATCGTGCTTAGAGAGCGTCCTACGTGCTTTCTCGAGCTTGCGTTCCCTTTCTGCTTTTTTTTGTTCTTTTTCGTATTGTCCTTGAGCTATTATTTTGGCGAACCCGGTCAGCTTACCTGTTTTTCTTGGTTCAGGTTTAGAGGGTACTGGTCTTGGTGGGTCTGGAAGCTTGAATACGAATTCTTCAGGTTCTGGCTTTGGTTCTGGTAGTGGTTTTTCTTTTGGTTCAGGTTCGTCAACGTATTTGCTGAATGCTTCTATTATCAGGAAGCCTGAGATCAAGATTACCAGGATTGGATTCTGGAAAGCTGCTGCTACTAGGGATATTGCAAGGAGAGGTAGTACGATGAATATTATTAATAGTTTCTCTTTCATTATTGGCTCAGGCGCAGGTTAGTG
>JAOZLT010000328.1 GCA_029934675.1 Candidatus Altimarinota bacterium
CTCTTGGGCAGTTCTACTGTGTCCGTGGACAGAAAGAGTATTCTGACTTTGCAGAAGCTGTAAACGAGCGTTCTAACTACCTTAGTGAAGTATTTACTCCATTGGTTCTCAGAGAAGACTCTGTATTTGTTGGTTACATCATCACATCAGGTGAATGTGTAGACCTTGGAGACCCTTTAACTGCATTGATTATTACTGCAGAGGGTACAAGATTCTATGGTGGTGGAGGTGCAGCTTCTACAACACTAGACAGTCTTACTGATACGACTATTTCTGTTCCCGTCAAGAATGCTCAGCAACTTACTTTTAATTCAAACAGTTCTACTTGGGAGAACCAAGACCCAGATAATGTATCTGAGTGGGTGAACATGCCAGCTCATACACTCACTGTTGGTGATGCTGTTTCCTACCAAGGAACGCCAGCCGTTGCTGACCAAAGAATGACTTGTGCAAGAGGTATGGTTGTAGAAACAGAAGTTGATTGGATAAGATTGATGACATTTGGTAAATTCGTTGCACCAGCACATGGATTGGTTCCAAATGATGTCTATTATCTATCAGATACTACTGGTGGATTAGCAATCAATACACCAATTACCGACCCTACGCACTTCCATCAACCACTATATGTGGTATTAGATGCTGATACAGTTATGGTGAATATTCAAGCTCCCGAAGAAGCTGGTTCTAGTTCAGGATTAGTTGAGTGGACGGCAGGAGACATTTATGCAGTTGGTGATGACGTTAGAGCACAAGGTGGTATATGGACAGCAACAACTGCTCATACTGCTGGTGCTCTATTCAATACTGATAGAACTGGTGGTATGTGGGATGGTCAAACTGATTATCTACACTTGAACAAGACAGCCGAAGGCGGTTGGGACCAGCAGTGGATTCAAGAACAGACAATGTATGTTGATGACTTCAGCACTACTGTAAGAACAGCGATTATCCCTGCACCTCCTGCTGCAGCACCTACAACACCAGCAAGAGACTTGAATTATAGATTGTCTATGACAACACATGATGGTGCTGAAGAATGTGCTGTTCTTTATAACAATGGTACAAGTGCCGAGACTACATGGGTAGCAGAAGGTTTTGTAGTTGGAGATTTAGTTCCAATTTATACAAGTGCTGGTGCTTTTAGATGGTATAGTGAGATTATAAGATTTATGGATGACTCCGGAATGATAAATAGATACGCCTGTTTCAACAGCAACAACTGTTTTGATATAAATGGTAATTCTGTTAACATTGGCTTAGTGGAGCCTATTGAAATATCTAATGATATTGGGCAACCCGCTGGAACAGCAATACCTGGTTCTAATATCAACATCACGAGCGTATCTGCTCCGACCAATGGGATTGTTACTATTGCATTTAATGCTAATATCAACGGTGCTAGTTTGGAGTGGGACATAGGAGAAGCGTTAATGCCGAGCACTGACCTGAGTGGAGCTCAATATATTCCACTTGTTAGTATCGGAACCAATACAGCTACTTTCAATATAGATGGAAGCGAACCTGTAGGTTGGACTCCAGCAGTAGGTGTTTCGTTAGTAACTGCCAATGTTGCTGCTCAGCCACCTGCGATACAGACGATAGTTAGCAGAACACCAGTTCTTGATGATGAAATCGTACCTAAGTGGTATGTTGACCAAAGGTCTGCAGGTGATACAATAACCTATACACAAGTAGGGCACGGTATGGCAGTAGGAGACAGTGTTTATACTAATGCTGGTACTTGGACTATGGCTGACCCTAATGATGAAGCTAAGCTGGCTCTAGGTATGGTTTCTCTTGTAGACGGTGACGATATCAAAATTACATTCTCAGGAATAGCAAATATTCCCGGACATGGATTTGGTGTTGGACTGACTTACTATATTGACCCTGCAGCAGTAGGTAAGCCAACGGTTACCAAGCCAACAACATCAGGAGACTATGTTCAAGTAGCATTTACTCCTGTAGATGTAGACAACCTACTTGTAGGTGACAAAATCGCAGTAGCGATATAAGGAGCCGATATGCAAGTAGTAGAAAAAGTATTAAAGCCTTTAGTGTTCGACGTTACAAATAACATCAGTGGTACAGCCGGAAATCATTCTATTGTAGCAAACTTTACGATACCAGCAGCATACCAAGGACGAAGAGTCATTGCCACAGCACATGTCTGTGGTGGGAATGCTACTGGTTCTGAGACACAATATTGGGGTCGATGGAATTCAGGTGGTTTAGGTAGTCAGGAGAGAGCATCATTTGCTATCTCTGGAGGAAGATGGTCGTTTTCTGTTACTGATGTTTTTGTACTTCCAGCTTCAGTTGATTTTGGTTTTCGATGTGAATCCACAGGCTGGAATACATCAAACAGTACATCTTGGGGTCACCCAATAATCACTTTTACAGTAATAGACTAAAGGAGCTAATATGCAAATAATAAAAAGTCAAAAAACACAAAGTAGATATGATACAGTAGCGTTGACAACATCCTCTGACTACATCAAGCTACTCAGTATTCCGTGCAGAACTGCTTGTAACGTCAATCTGTCTGCAAAAATCAGTGGTCATGACTGGTCATTTTCTGGAACATTTAC
>JAOZLT010000329.1 GCA_029934675.1 Candidatus Altimarinota bacterium
ACTCGTGACCCGGGCGACGTATGAAGGCGCGGTGGACGGCGACCTGGCGGTGGTGACGGCGAAGATCGAGTTCGAGACCTTCACCCCGGGCTGGAGCGCGGTGCCGCTCTCCTTCGGTGGGATCGCGGTGGGGAAGGCGTTGCTCGGGGATGAGCCGGCCACGCTCGAGCCGATCAAGGGCGGCTATCGCGTCCTCGTGCCGGAGAAGGGCTCCTACGAACTCGTGGTGGAGTTCGTGGCGCCGCTGACCAAGGCCGAAGACACCCGGACCGTAGCCTTCAAGGTGCCGGCTACGCCGGTCTCCCGCCTGGTCTTTACCATCCCCGAAGAGGGAGCGCGGGTCACCGTCGAGCCGAACCTGGCCACCACGCGGACCGATGTCGGATCCGGCCGGACGAAGGTCATGGCCTACGTCGGCGGCGCCGGGGCGATCAAGCTCTCCTGGAAGCCGAAGCCCGTGGAGGTCAAGACCGGTCCGGCGCTCGTCTTCGCCGACGCGATCGTTTCCACCACGGTGGAAGAGCTGGCCCTGCGCGTGCGCACCGAGATGAGCTACCGCATCCATCGCGCTCCGCTCGGGACGCTTAGGCTGGCCATCCCCGAAGGCGCGAAGGTGCTCTTCGTGGAGGGGGAGAACCTGCGGAGTTGGGAAGTGGCCGAGGGGGTCCTCGCGGTCCTGCTGCACACCCCCGCCGAGCACCACTACCGGCTCGCCGTGACCATCGAGGTGGATCTCCCCGACGAGGGGACGGTGTCGGTGCCGGAGATTGCCGCGCTGGACGTGGCGCGCGAGCAGGGCTTCGTCCTGGTTCGGGCCCCCGCGGATGTGAAGGTCCTGCCGGTGGCCGCGGGCCTGTACCGCACCGATTTCGCGCAGGTCCAACAGAGTCACCGTACGAAAGACCTCGTCTTCGCCTGGCGCTACCCGGCCCACCCGTGGTCGCTCGCGCTGGATGTGACCCGCATCGAGCCGCTCGTCGACGTGGCGGTGCGGACGCGGGTGGACCTCGACGAGCGTCGCCTGAATGTCATCGACAAATTCACCTACAGCGTTTCCCGGGTACCAATTTTCCAGGCGAAGATCTCAGTCCCCGCGGACCTGACGGTGACCGATGTCTCGCGCGACGTCGTCGATGACTGGCGCGTGGTCGATGGGGTTCTCGTCCTCGACCTGAAGGGCAGCCGGATCGGCGCGTTCACAGTCGTGATCAACTCCAACCGTGCCGTGACCATCGGTGAGGAGGCCACCGAGATCCCCCTTACTTTCCTGAACCCCCTCGGTGTCCGCCGCGTGAACGGCCTGGTCGGGTTGAAGCGCGAGGAGGCCTTGAAGGTGGAGACGAAGGACGCCCTTGGCCTGATCCCGGTGGGGGCGGGCACGTTCGGCGAGGGCGTGGCGATGGCCTGGCAGTTTCGGGATGTGGAGCCCGCGGTGACGCTCTTGGTAACCCGGCGCGACCCGGAAGTGACCGTGTTCGTGGCCACCATGCTGCGCGCCGAGCAGAACCGCATCTCGGTGCGCCACCGGATCACCTGGAACGTGAAATACGCCGGCGTGGAGGAATTCGCGTTCACCCTGCCGGCGGCCGTCAAGGACCAGATCCACCTGACCGGCAACAACATTCGCGAGAAGCCGCAATCGGAGGTCGAGGCTGAGGACGTGGAGGAGGGGGCTGAGACCCCGGAGCCCAGGTTCCGGCAGAAGATCATTCTGCAGGGCAAGGTGATGGGCAGCTACGTCGTCACCGTGCAGTACGACCTGCCCTACGAGGGCCTCGAGGTCGGCGATTCGGAGCTGGTGGACATCCCCAGCCTGATGGTCGATGAGGTGGTGCGGGAGCAGGGCGTCTTCGCCGTTTACCGCGACCAGGTGCTGCAGGTGAACGAGCAGGCCGAGCGGCTCGAGCCGATCGACATCCGCGAGCTCCCGGCGGGGGTGGAGCGGAAGGACGTCTTCCTGGCCTTCAAATACCTGACCCACCCCTACCGCCTGGCCCTCACCGTCGAGAAGCACGAGTACCTCGAAGTGCTGATGGCGGTGGTGCTGCACCAGCACGTGATCACGGTCTTGAACGACGAGGGCGTCGCCCGCGTTGAAGTCATCCTGACCATGAAGAACAACGGCCTGCAGTTCCTCTCTCTCTTGCTCGAGCCGGGTGCCGACGGGGAGCCGGTCCGGCCCGACAGCCTGGAGATCTGGACCCGCGGGCGAAACAACGCCTTCACCCGAAAGAGCGAGATCCCGCAGGCGGGGGCGGACGGGGAGATACTGGTGAAGATGCCCCCGGGGGCGGGGCCGGAGGATATCTTCTTCGTCAAGCTGGTCTACCCCGTGAAGCGCGACCTGCCGGGTATGATCTTCCACGATCAGGAGTTCGTCGCGCCCCGGATCCAGGGCGGCGGCGTGCCGGTCCAGGGGACTACCTGGTACGTGTATCCGCCGGTGGGGACCAAGATCACCCAGACGGGCGGGAGTCTCAATCTGCTCAGCGGCAGCGACTCCTGGTGGTCCGCGGTGGTGTCCTCGTTCCCGGAGGTGTTTCAGGCCGGCCGCAACCGCGTAAACACCCGCACCCGGCCCGGCGTGAACCTGC
>JAOZLT010000056.1 GCA_029934675.1 Candidatus Altimarinota bacterium
TGTTCATATTGTTTTATAATTTCTATAGCTATCTCTTCATCATTAGCATTCTGTGTTAAATGGGAAGAAAGGCTACCAATAAGTGAGATAATATATTGATCATTCGTATAGTGAATGGCTGATTTGTACTTGACATAATGACAAAGACCGCCTGTATTATAATCACTTTTTTCTGTGCTGAGTTGATATTTATCATCAATAAATTGGCTAGTGTATTTATTCTTTGTATTAGAACCACACCAACCATACAAAATATTTAACATAATTATGACCTACTTAGATTTAAAAAATTTGATATTTTAGAGTTTAATATTTATTGATGCTTAATCACTTTTAAATAATTTATGTATCAGCTTTGATATTTTATATTTTTCTTTCAATTATATTTACTTATACTATAAGAAAATGATAAAGGAAGTTTTTATGATCTAAATAATATTATATTCGAAGAATCAGCATACTACGCTATTTGTATTCTGTTATTATTTTTCTAATTATATAGACTATTAAAGTAAATTTAAACGATTACTAATACCTGTATATGTTTCATATTGGATTATCCTTCATCATAAAGTGAGCACTCTCTTTAATTACGACTATATCTATAATATTTTTCAGCTTATCCAAGACATAAAGTTCTTTGTTTTTATCTCCATAAAAATAAGCTTTTTTTACTGTCAGATTTTGGTATTGATTAAGAGGATAGTCTTTACATGACCAATATATCAGTGATCTACTGCTTCTGTAAAAGGCTAGAGGAGTAGCGGTTTTTTCTAAAACTAAACCTTGACAGCTAAACATTGAAGGTGTCAGAGGATATATTTTGTTAATAAAGTTTTCTTCTTTAATAGCACTGACTTTTTGACTAATTTGACAATCTTCAGCAACCAAATTACCCTCAAGACAAAAGAAACTACGGATATTATTTAATCTTTCTGTCAATAATAAAGCCACAATATTACCCATGCTATCTATGGGCAACAATGTTCAAGTACTTAGGGTTCAGATTTTGTAATAATTCAAAAATTAAATCACTTTGTTCTTCCAGTTTATAAGAAAAGTTATCAGGTTTTGATGAATCTCCATGACCTAAAAAATCTATAGCTAAAAGTGTATATTTTTCAGAGAAATAAGCACTATCAAAAGCCTCTTGAAAAGTCTCCTTTGAACACCCTAGACCATGAAGAAATAAAATGTAATGCTCTCCTCCTCGCCTGATTTGATATGAGAGTTCATAGTTACCTATTCTCATTTGATATTGATTTCTCTTCATTTGAGTAACATTCTTTTTGAGCTTAATTAAAATCAAGCATTTTCTTGGAATGTCTCCCCACAAAAATTTCATTATTATGGATAACTAGCTCTGTAGGTGTCTGGCGACCTAAAAAAAGCAAAGGGCTTGCGGTAAAACCATAACTTCCAGATTTTAAAACTGCAATTAAATCTCCTTGTTCAGGTTGCTCTAAGTTTACCTTCATACCTAAAAGATCGGTAGGATTACATGAAGGACCTGCCACATTACATTCAATTAATTTAGCATTTGGGTGGGAAATATTTTTTAAAATAAAATTAGAACGAAATGCTGAACCAAAGGTTCCTGCAGCGGCTAAATGGTGGTGTAATCCACCGTCTACCATAAAGAATTGTTTGCCTCGGGATTCTTTGCTACTGATCACCCTACTAATATAGAGACCAGCATTTGCTGTAAGAAATCGACCTAATTCAAAAACAATTTTGCACGGTACTTCAGAATTCTGATGGAACTCTTTGATACTTGGTAGTAAATCTTTAGCAAGTGCTTTAACATCCAATTCATTCTGATTGTCTGTATGTGAAACACCAAATCCACCGCCAAGGTTAATGGTTGTACAGATTAATCCAGTATTAGTTTCAATTTCTCTGGCAATACGTAAAGTATTTTTAACACCCTCAACAATTCCAGACACCTCAAAACACTGGCTACCTGCATAAATATGTATTCCTTTAAAATTTATAAATTGTGTGTTTGCTAAAATTACTTCTAAGATAATATTTATATTTTCTTCGTCAATACCAAATTGAATGGGTCTGCCCCCCATCTTCATTCCAAAAGCACGATTAAGCAATTTTGGATTAATCCTAATAACAATATTGGCTTTAGTAGCAACTTGCTTGGAAATATCAATACATTCATTCAATTCACGCATTGACTCAATACTAATACATCCGACACCTTTTTCAATCGAAGCAAGAAGCTCATTTCTTGTTTTTGCTGGTCCAGCAAAACTAATACCAGCCATATCAAAACCAGCAAGTTCAGCTTGTTCTAATTCCCCACCCGAGGAAATGTCAAGTCCATTGGCTACGCCATTTATGGTACGAAGAATACCTAGATTTGGATTGGATTTTACTGCATAGAATACTTCTACCAAATTATCCATAGATTCTCGAATAAAATTTATACGATGATTAATGGCATCAGCATCATACAAATAAAATGGAGTACCATATTGTTCTGCCATATCTTCGAATTCTTTTTTACTTAATTCATTCCATCGTTCCAGATTTTGTGTACTCATTTATTTTTCCAAAAAAGCCTGTAAAAAGTTGATAAAAAACATTTAAACAGCATAGGCTGTTGAATGATGCCAAGTAATACCATCTACCCATATTTGATAATTCCGATCAATATAAACACCTGGGTTGCTACCTTTATTTCCAACAAAGAGATCAATAACTTTTAATACCATTTGTTCTTTTAGATTTTGAGCTGACCCACCCGTCAAAACAAATTGTGAAATTTTTCCTAAATCTGCGATAGGCAATCCTAATCCCTGTCCTTTAGAAAAACGATCTAAAGCTATGAATAAGCAAGCATAAGATAATAATTCAGCACTTGGCTCATATTGACCTTCCCGTAATAAGCGATAAACTTCCCGTACATTCTCAGCCAAGGTAATATTGAGAAATTCATAAAGCCGAGGATGACTTCGTATTTGTAATAAGGTACTTTCTACAGAAGCAACAATACCAAGGTCAGTAAAGACATAACGAGCTACTGAGGTACCAGCTGAAGGTTTATCATCACTCTCATTGCTAATAATTTCAACAGTATAATGAATATCTGTTGTAGCACCACCAATATCAATTAAGACACCAGCCCCTGCAATTAAAATACTTGAATGATTAAAGACTACACGTTGAAATCCACGATTAACGATTTCTGGTGTAGGATGAATAGCCTTGGATAAATTATTACGCAGCTCACTGATGCCCTCTTTAAAGACCAGATCATCAAGATAGGCACGACGTAATGTCTCAAAAACAGTGCTTCTACGACTATTAAGTGACTCAGCAAGAGGATTGTCTATTACTTTAGCCATAGGGAACAAACGAGAAAATAAATCAGCATAAAAGCAATTGCCAGCATAAATTAATAAACCAAAGTGGTATTTATCAGGATTAAAACGCTTTAACCTTTGTTCTAAAGGAGGAAAATCTTTGCAATCAATACCGCCACCCACTAATAAAATATCAACATAATTCAAATTTCCCCCATCTTCTTCCAGATCATGAACAAAGATAGGGTTTGCACCAGCAGATAGAGCCTGATTACGTAATGTAGCACCACTGTAGTAACTGGTGAGACAAATAATTCCAACCCTGAGTCCTCCATTGGCCGATGAGCAAACTTGTATAGAGTCTTTATCATAGGAAATATCTAGAAAATCCACAAGAGTCTCTACCTGATGAGCAATTCCAGCCTCAAAATCACGAGCATAAAAATTCTGTTCAATAATTTCATCATTAGAATCAATTTTAGCAATTTTGACAACGGTAGAACCAATATCAATGGCAATACGTAATTTTGACATAAAATAAAGTGCCTTTAATTAATTAAACCATAATATTGATATCAGCGAGCAATTGCCGATAAGTTTTATCTGATTTATTATGTTTTGATGCCAACAAACTTTTTTCAAACTTTGCATCCTCATCAGAAATAGGGACATTTCCTTTTTCATGTATTCGTATGGAGCCATTGACATCTCGCATAGAAATTAATTTGTTCGCATTATCATTATGGGGTGAAAAAGGTACATCAAGATAACCCAGTTGAAATGCACGGAATACGCTTTCCCAAAATACATTACCCGAGAGATCAAAGATTCGTTGAAGAATTGTTTTCGTTTCTGATTCGATTAAAATAGCTTCACCTTCCACCAAAGGTGAAGTTAAAGAGCCTGCTAGTACATCACCATAGCGAAATCTTTCGAGTGTATACTGTACTGTACTGGTTGCTTCAGCATTGACTTCAGCAGCAGGCACTCCCAACGCTTCATTAACTGTTTTAACAACAATTTTATCTGCTGAGATCATACTTGATATGATTGAAGAACCCACAATAAGAGCCGCCGCTTTCTCTTTCTCAGCTGGAAATTGTCCCATCCATTGATGATAAACAAGGTAAGTCTGAACTTCTTTAAATCCAAACTTATCCAGATAATTGCGCGTTAACTTCCTTAAAACCTGTGCTGTAGCTAAATCCTGAATCATTGAGCCTGTTTGACCAAAGCTTACAGCAAACGATGTTACCCCCTGCTCTGCAGCAAGCAGTGCTTCAATAATTTGTATCGTAATAGCAATTGCAGGTGGAACTAATGTTGCAGACAAGGGACCAAAACTTTCTCGATGAATAGGTGCATCCTTAGTCGAATATTCAGCACAAATACGATCAATATATTGCCAATAAAGTAGACTGCGATCCAGCGGAAAACCTTCAGAGTAGGGTAAACAATAACAAATCCCCCCCCCTTCAATCTCAGTAATACCAGAAGCAATGGCAACTTCTGCTAATAATCTAGCATCAGGTGTTCCATGGCGAAGACTGATAGGCCTATCAATTTCTCTGTAGAGTTCACGAGTTATTTCATATCCATGTGCAATCAGAGGATAGCCGTTTAAATAATCTTTTCCTTCTTCTTCGCTTCGTTGCAGGAGGTTTTCAGCTGTATCATATTGATTTTGGCGAGTACAACTATCAATTGTTAACGGAATAAAGTCTGCTCCAGCTTGATATAATTGTTTAGTTAAAGCAAGCTGTGCCTCAAAGGTTGGAAAGCCTCCACGAGGTTGAATGAGTGGTGCAGAACCCCGATGTTTATAGGCTGTTTTAGGGAAGCGCCCAGCGGGTAATGAAGCAAGATAGTTATGCACTTCCTGAGATGAAATACCTTGTGCTAGTGGTTGTGAAAGAATTTGTTGGCGATAAGAGCCTATATCCTGCAACCTAGCATTAATATTGGGTTCAGCCATTCTTCAAATCCTTGCATAAATCTGTAATTATAGCACTAATATCTGGTTTTTGATGATAAACTCGATCAAATCCATATTGTTTAAACAGAGTAACAACCTCATCCTGTGGTCGATTTCCTACCACAATATTCCCCCCGACATAGAGAATAATATCCCCTAGTCCAATGTTAATAAATTGCTGACGAAAATCAGAGCACCAATACTCTCCCTCTCCATTTAATGAAGAAACCATAACAACATCAGCATTGGTTTCAAGTGCTGCTTGGCAAAAATGTTCAGGGCGATTTCTGGTACGTAAATTAAAAACATGAAATCCAGATTCTTCCAAAGCCAATTGAATGATTCGATTGCCTACAACATGAATGTCATCACCAATAACACCAAGAACAATTCGATAATCTTTTATAATATCGTTATGCATCAGTGAGCATTTCCTCAAAACCAGTGCTACTTGGTTGAACCCCCAATCGTTCAAAAGCTATTTTTTTTATACTATTTCCATCAAACTTACCTGCATTTCCTGTAACAGGAAAGCTCTTAAAGTGGATAAGCCAAGTCGGCACCATATGACTTGGCAAATTGCTTTTCAGGTACTGTTTTAAGGTGCGTTCAGGTAATGGTTCACCACTTTCTGTGGTATAGGCACACCCAACATCTTCACCGATTGAAATGTTTGTCACAGCAAAAGCAAAAGCATGCTCAATCTCTGGATGATGAATTACTTCTATTTCAACTTCCGTTGGGCTTACTCTGAACCCTTTAGTTTTAATCATGTGATCGCGCCGCCCAATGAAATAAAGATAACCTTCTTCATCACAATAAGCATTATCTCCACTATAAACAAGGGTTTCACCAGGAAAGTTCGGATGTGTTCTGAAAACCTTGGCTGTATTTTCTGGATCACGCCAATACCCCTTAGAGACCGTTGCACCACGCTGTACCAGTTCTCCTGGTACATTGGGAGGACATACATCCCCCTTCGCATCCAAAATCATCATTTGACAACCTGGAATTGATTTTCCAATGGATGTTGGATGAGAATGAAGCATTTTGGGATCTAAAAAAGAACCTCGAAAAGCTTCTGTCAAACCAAACATAGAATAAACTTTTATCTCTGGAAAAGTTATTTTTAAATCTTCTATCATCGTGGGAGAAAGGCGACCACCCGTAGAACATACATAACGAAGAGCAGAAAAATCATGTGAAACAGTTCCAGATTTAAGACGCTTATCAAACATTTGTGAGAGGATAACGGGCATAACTGGCAGAGCAGTGATTGATTTTTCTGCAATGAGAGCAAACAAATCATTAGGAAAAGCAAAATCATGAAGATAAAGTGTGGCACCTTTACGAATCGTTTGCCATAATTGATTTAAGCCATAATCAAAATTAAAGGATAATACACAGGCAATACGATCATTTTCATTTGTTTCAAGATATTGTGCGACAATATCAGCCCCATCTGCAAGATTACGGTGAGCAATCAAAATGCCTTTGGGGCGACCAGTAGAACCTGATGAATAAATAATTGCCGCATTATCCACACCAATCTGATTAAAAAACAAACGAGGTTGGATATAACGTCGCAAATAAGCAAGGTTAGGCCAATCTTCATCAACCTCCCCATGACCAGCAATCAATCTGGTGATATCACTAAACTCGGAGACTTCACTCAACCGTTCAGAATCAGTCACTAATGCTGCCATACCAGAGTTTTCAATAATATGTCGAATATTAGGCTGTTTGAGCCGTGGTAAAATAGGGACAAGCACAGCATTGGCAAACAAAATACCTAGAATAACAGAGACTTGATCAAGGGATTTCTCCATACAAACTCCTACTCTGTCTCCTGAATGAATATCAAGTTCTCGTAAACATTCTGCCGTTGCAAGAGCTTCTTCATACAGCTCAAAAAATGTTACTGATCGCTTTTTTGAAACAATAGCCGTTTTATCAGGCCATTTGTCTGTAGCTTCACACAAAAAATGTGGTATTGTTCGGGGCATCTGGTTCTCCTACCTTAATCTAAGTTCTTGTCTGGTTTTCTAATTTATTGGTATTTAATATAATATGAAGAATGTAGGCAAACTGCAAAATTTATATTCCCTAAAACATACTGCTCCAATTTCTAACTTATGTGACTCATTAGCATTTAATATGACCATATTCTTATCAACTGTCAGCAGATTTCTGTTTGTTGACTAAATTAACCATATTAGATAATGTAGAAAGGTTGGCACGTACTAAATCTTCAGCATCAAGCTGGATATTAAATTCTTCTTGGATAAAGACAGCAGTCTGAACAATAGAAAATGAATCTAAAATTCCTGTATCTAAAAGATCGGTTTCTGGATCTATTTCTCCGTCATAGCCCATCTCATCCTTTATATAGTCTTTAATAATCTGTAAATCATTTGACATTTCTTTTACCTCCAAGGTTAGTAAGTTAAGGTTTTGTATTATTTGTTGAATAACAATCGAACATCTTACCGTACAATATTAGTACATAGCAAGAAGTAGCCCAGTTCCAAGAAACTATGTATACCCAACTTAAATTAAGGCTTCAGGTGTTAACTTGATTTTGATGCGTCCAGACTCACGAAATGAAAAACCTAGATAAGGAGATGTTGTAGTTAGCATCAATTCAAAACGCCATGCTTTAAAATAAAAAGCCTGAGCAACACGCTTCCATCCAAAATGTTCATGTGCTTTATGCGAAGCAATATTTGATTGTGTTAGCCTGCTATAGGTTTGCTTTATCCCCCGTTCATGCAAAAATCTATTCGCTTCATCCCACAAGGCAATAAATGCCAACCCTAGGCGATGTTCAGGAAATATATACAAATCATAATCAAAAACTGATTCGTTTTTTGGCTCTAACAAATAAATACATCGTGCCTCATCCTCTTTATAAGAATTAAAACAAAACCATATATAACCGATCAGTTCTTCCTTTTTAAAAAGCCCTAGACAAATTGCTTTTTGATTAAACCTATACTCAATAATTGTCATTGGTCTTGGCATATTATTCAGATGTTTGTCTCCAGGTTTGATTTCACGATATTCAAAGATTTTTTTCATACTAGGTGGCAACAAAGGCTTGTTAGAAATTGGCTGAACCATCAATGCATGACTTAATAGACGAAGGTTTGGCGAAACTTGCTTTAACCCTTTATCAAATAAGTATAAAACACCAACTAGAAAGCCAAGTTCTCTGAACAGAGCAATTAATTTTTGGATAATAATTTTCATAGAATAACTCATCTATCACGCATTTCCTT
>JAOZLT010000330.1 GCA_029934675.1 Candidatus Altimarinota bacterium
CGGACAACATCAAACTCACCCGTCTGTCGCTGATGACGCACAAGAGTCGGGCAAATCTTTTGCGAGTTGGAACTCGTCGATAAAGGAAGGATTCAGCAATGAGAAAATTAACCATAATCGTCCCTGTGTTGTTGGCTGTGCTGTGGCTGCTGACGGGTATTGCAGCCCAGGCCGGAGAGCCTGTGGAGGAATCGGGCAAGGCTTCTGCTGATGGCCGCGTGTATGTCGAAAATATTGCCGGCTCCATTACGGTGACCGGCTGGGACAAGGATGAAATCCACGTGGAGGGAATCCTTGGCAAGGAAGTAGAAGAACTGAAATTCAAAATCGGCAAGAAAAAGTCGGTCATCAAAGTGGTGTACAAGAAGAACCTCAAGAATATTCGTGAGGGTGCGGACCTGGTCATCATGGTGCCCGAGGGCAGCAGTCTGGAAGTGGATTGTATCAGTGCCGATGTGACCACCTCTCAGCTTGAAGGTTCCCTTGATCTGTCTTCCATCAGCGGTCGGGTGGAGTTCACCGGCTGGTGCAGGGATCTGGATGCCGAGTCCATCAGTGGAAATGTTGTTGTGGAGGGCGGAGCCGATGAAATGTCACTGGAATCCATCAGTGGCCGGGTGGAGGCCAAGGGTGAAGCTGCCGAGATCAAGGCTGAAAGCGTGTCCGGCAGTATTGTATTGAACTACGATACTTATCTGGATTTGTCGGCCGAAACGGTGTCCGGCAATATCAAGATTGTTGGCGACTACGATTCCAGGGCCCGCATCAGTTGTGATGTGGTCAGCGGATCGATCACCCTGGTGGTGCCCGGAAATGTGAGCGCCAATTTTGAAGCCAGCACCTTCAGCGGCAACATCGACAATGATTTTGGTCAGAAGGCCAGCCGAACCAGCAAATACTCACCTGGTAAGGAATTGGAATTCACCAATGGCGAGGGCGACGCCGATGTGGAATTGAATTCTTTCAGCGGGAATATCCGGATTCGGAAGAAATAGCTGTTTCCTTGGGTATTTTACCATTTCCCGGGCTCTCAAGGGCCCGGGAAATTTTATTCAGGATGCATTTTCATCCATTCTGACTTATCTTCAGCAGGTTAAATTTTTCACCCCGAATTAAACAGGAGCATTTCATGTTTTTTCCTGCCGATCATTCCCCTCGTAAAATATCCCGTTCAGTGGTTTTGCTGACCACAGTGCTGGCCATCTTTTTGATCAGTGGTTGCGGCGGTACTGCCAAGGACGACAGCCAGACAGAAGCTGCGACAGAAGCTGCGACAGAAGCGGCGACTGAAGATCAGACCATGGAAACCGTGGTCATCCTCAAGACCACCCAGGGCGCCATCACCGTGCGCTTCTTTGCCGAGATCAGCCCTGAACACGCAAAAAACTTTATTGAGCACAGCAAGAGCGGCCTGTACACCGGCACCCTCTTTCACCGCGTTATTCCCGGCTTCATGATTCAGGGTGGCGATCCCAACAGCAAGGACGACAACCCCGCCAACGACGGCATGGGCGGTTACAGCTACCTGGGCGAGGGCAACATGCTCAACGCCGAGTTCAACGACATTCCCCACACCCGTGGTATCCTCAGCATGGCTCGCAGCCGGGACGTCAACAGCGCCGGCAGCCAGTTCTTCGTGATGCACGCGGCCTATCCCAGCCTGAACGGCCAGTACACGGTGTTTGGTGAAGTGATCGACGGCATCGAGGTGGTTGATTTCATCGCCAACACACCTCGCAGCAAAGGCGACCGTCCCAACGAAGATCAGCGTATTAATGAGGTCGAGGTTGTGGAATGGACTGTGTCCGATATTGAGAAATCCAAGGAAGCCATGTGGGCGGAAGACGAGGCCGCGAACAATCGCTAAAATTCCCGGAAGGGATTTTGGGGTTGATTCGTATGGCGGAAAAACCGTAGTATGCAATGACCATGTTTAATAGAAAACGAAAGCTGCACGAGACCCTTTCAAACCGCACCCGGAGCCATAGGCTGGCCTTGGGTGCGGTTCTTGGTCTTAGTCTGATGTGCTCTGTTGTTTTGGCGACGGATTCACATCGACCTGCCCGCAGTTACAGCCTTTGCAGCCAAATAAAGGCCATTACCGCTGAAGATGGCTCTCTGGACATTCTCTCTTCAGATCTTGCCCTGCCGTTGGTGACGGGGCAGCTCGATGCTCTGGCCGATTCCCGTCGGCGCAGGGGGGGCGAGAAGACTTTGCAGTCGTTTGTTTCCCTGTCCCGGTAGGGAATGCCCGGTGGTCAACGTGGTTTTTCAGCCCAGGCGGACGACGATGCCGATGGCCTGGTGGATGAAGATCAGCTCGATGGCCGTGACAACGATGGTGACGGCCTGATTGATGAAGATTATGCCGCCATCAGTGACGCCATGACTGCGGTGTATCTGTCTCAGGGTTTGGGCTGGGCCCAACTGGAATTTATGCAGTGGGCGGGCACCCGGTTGCAAAATGCTCTTTTTCTGAATTTATCTGCTGCTCATGAGCTGAATGCAGTTACAACCCCCTATTACCGTTTGCAATCCAGTGGTGAGCCCTGGCAGGAAGTCGACGTGTTCAGCCGGCGCCT
>JAOZLT010000057.1 GCA_029934675.1 Candidatus Altimarinota bacterium
ATTAGGAATCTTTGGGCTTTTTTAGTATATTATTCTTTCGGACACTTATGAATCAAATACATTAATTTCCAGTTCATTTGTATAATAAGGCACATTGAGTTTTTTTGGAATAATAAAACCCTGATAATCGATATCTGTTCCACAATAACAAATCTCGGCAATTAATTCCGATTCATTTTTGATAATTCTTGACACAAGCAGCGATACTTTTATTAAATCTTTACGCGTGCTACAAGTAAATAAAAGCTTCTTCATTATTTTTGCTTGTTAGTAACTATAAGAAACCGTCAATATCTTCGTTGGACTTGAACTGCTATTCAGTTATTTACTTAAAGTAAATTTCTAAATATTAATTCATTGTCCGCCTAGACCTAGACGTTTTTTATACGCCATATTACAAAGTATAATAGCGATATAACACATTATTCAACTTTAGATAAGTTTGATAGTATCACAGATTAGATTTATTTCCTCCTCCTCTAATTCATAATAAAATGGCAACCTAAGTAAACAGTCAGTATAATGATCACTCATAACTAACTCTTTACCAATATATTTACCAATATAATAAGGGGACTTATGTAGTGATAAATAATGAAATACTGAGTGTATATTTTTTTCTTTTAATTTTTTGATTAGTTCATTTCGTTGTTCTATTGAATTTAAAACCAAATAAAACATATGTGCATTGTTTGTTGCATAATTGGGTATTTGAGGAATTTTTATAATACCCTTATCTGCTAACGGCTTAAGATTTTCATAATATTGATGCCAGATTCTTTTTCTTTTATTTTGAATGTCATCAAGATGTTCAAGTTGTGCATAAAGGAATGCCGCAACAATATCAGAAGGAAGAAAAGACGAGCCAATATCTACCCAACTATATTTATTTACTTCTCCCCGGAAAAATTCTGCTCTGTTTGTTCCTTTTTCCCAAATTATTTCGGCACGTTTTATAAATCTTTCATCATTAATAACTAACATGCCACCTTCGCCACATTGCAAGTTTTTTGTTTCATGGAAGGAAAAACATCCGAAATGACCAATGCTACCAAGAGGTTTGTTTTTATAAAAGGAATCTATTGCTTGTGCAGCATCTTCTACAACAAATAGTTTATGCTTTTCAGCAATTTCCATAACCTTATCCATGTTACAGGCAACTCCGGCATAATGTACAACAACAATGGCTTTAGTTTTAGGAGTAATTAACTCTTCCATTTTATCTTCATCAATTCCCGGATGATCTGTTCGGCTATCAGCAAATATAATTTTTGCCCCTTGCCGAACATAAGCCAATGCGGTTGAAACAAAGGTATAAGAAGGAACAATAATCTCATCTCCCGGTTTTATATCCATTAATATGGCTGTCATTTCCAATGCATCGGTGCAACTACTAGTGAGCAATGTTTTTTTGAACCTCCAGTGATCCTCAAAAATATGCTGACATAATTTGGTGTATTTACCATTTCCTGATATCTTTCCTGAAGCTACTGCATCGTAAATATAATGGACTTCTTTACCTGTAAGGTGTGGCTTATTAAATGGAATTTTCATTGAGTTCTATTTATCTAAATAACTTTATCAACATTTTATATTCTACATAGTCGAAATGTGTGATTTTGATTTTTTTCTTAAATCAAATAAAAGCGGAAGGGAAAGAATTGAAACCATAATTCCATTTATATATACCATCATCGATAGAATGATTACAATTTCTGGTAACACATTAAACATACCAAGTAGCCAAATTAATGAAAGTTCTCTAACGCCAATTCCACCAATACTAACTGGAAGGGCAGTTATTAACCACATTATTGCAACTGCGAAAACAATCTCAAAAAAACTGATTTCCATTCCAATACTCTGACTAAAAATATAATAAATTGCGAATGATATAAGATGAATGGGTAAGCACAATAAAAAGGCGTAAACAACCTTTTTCCTGTTTGCACCGTAATAGGATACTGACTCACTCCAATTTCGGATTATTGCTCCCAGAAACTTCTGTAGAAAACTGATTCGAGCGATTAAACCTTCAATATAGGTGATAACCCTCTTATTCATGGAAACAACTAATAAAGCTATTACTATAATAAAAATAATTATTAGTTTACTCAAATCAAAACCATGTATTTTACGTGTTAGGAATAAGGCAAGAATTCCGAAAATGAGAATTGAGATTAATCCTACGACTCGGTCAACGAGCACAGCAATAACACTTTTAATCTTCTTTTTTTTCTGTTCTTTCACAGCATAAACTGTTTTAACAATATCCCCACCTAATGCACCTGGCATAAAAAGGTTGAATAAATGAGCAATCATTGAAAATCGAAAATAGTTCCATTTCGAAAGACGTGTTTCATTATCCGGATGAAGTGCTTCCCAACGTAGACCAGTAAGCCATATTCTGAATACAGAAATAAGAACTGTAAAGATGAATATAGAGTAATTCAGGTTTGCTAAATGATTAGCTACATCTGTTAGATTAAACTTGCTATAGAGCAACCATATGCATACGATTAAAACTATAATATTTATCGCAAGCCTAATATGCTTTTTGTTGAATACTTTTTTTTGCATAAGATATTAAGACAATATAATTCTATCGTGACATAAATATTTTTAACTAACCAATAAATTTTGTCCATCCTCATTTATTACTAAAAATCGTTTTTTAAATAGATCGAATTTAGTATCAAATTCATTATAATCACTTGCCTTAATAAAAACTGTTCCAATCCTGCAGCTTGTGTCCTTCATTCCTACGGACATGTCGCCAACAAACCTGTAAAATATTATTTTATCGATTATTCCTTCTTCCTTTAATTCTTTTTGATTTAAATATTTTTTTATAATTCCTTTTTCACCATACAGATAACCTAGTCCAAGAACACCATTATACTCACGGTTGGAATTATCGAGTTTTACAGTTTCGTTAAGAAGTAGGTTAACAAAAGCAGAGACGATGTTAAAGCCAACAGCATTTCTAATAAATAATGGTTTTGACCCACCGGCAATCCGAGCACTTAATTCAATTACAAAAACCTCTTCATTCCTAACAATCATTTGAACAAACATGGGAGCATTTGTTAAGTGATAAATGTCAGCCAGTTTTTGACAGATATTTTCTATTTTTTCCCTTATCACTTGAGAAACTACTGTAGGATATAAACTCTTATAAATTAGTGGAATCTGTGAGTTGCCAGTTTTGTAATTGTCTGAAATCATTATAACCTTATTAATGGAATTTAATACCATACAATCTACAGATACTTCAATACCCTCAATAAATTCCTCAACAATTATTTGTTTTGTTTGGCTTATGGTAAATGCTTTTTGAAGATTTGGTAACAAATCAGTTTCCTTAGATACCTTGTTAATTCCTCTTGATCCGCTAGAGTCAACAGGTTTAACAATTAAAGGATATTTCAATTCCTTAGTAATATCCGCATAATTGTCAATATTGTGATATTCAATGGATCTGTATTGGGCAGTAGGAATACTGTTTGTGCTTAGTAAATCTTTCATTACAGACTTATTGGTTAAGCTGAGAGCCTGATCTTCTGTAATATAGAATGGAAGCCCTAATTCTGCCGAGACTTTTGAAGCTATTAATATAGGCTGGTCTGTTGAGATTGTAGTAATTAAAGATACATTATGTTTCTTTGCTATTTTCTTTATTGCATTTTCATCATACGTGCTTTCCATGTAATGTAGATCCGCTACTTCCTTAGCTGGAGGATTTTCATAATAATCAATTATAATGGTTTGAAAACCTCGTTGATTAAACTCCTCTACCAATAATTTTTGGTCTGACCCTCCTCCAAGTATTAAGACATTCTGTGTTTTCATTCGCTATTAATTAGTCTTTATATTTTTAAAATAGATTTTTAAGTTGTCTCAAGTCTTCCAAAATAAATGGAAGTCTTTGTGAAGCAGATATCATTTCCCCATAATCATCAACGATTTTCACAGATCCTTTAATTAATGATGTGTCCCATTTAATAGCATTCCTGAACTCGTCTTTTCCTTCCCAAAGATAAGGTGCTACTAAGAAGCCAGAAGCAAATACCTTATACAAACCTTCTGGAGTATATGGATTTGGAATGTTACTTTCTATTGCTGCAACAATTGTATTAGCTTCATTGAGAAGATCTTCAGTTCTGATTTTCGTTTCAGCGTGAAAGGCCATGTTTTCCACTTTTCCCCCATCTCTTAATTGTCTGTATTCCTTAAGTGCCTGAATTGTAATTTGGATACTCTCCTTTATAACCTTAGGAGTGGCAAGGTGAGATGCTTCTGAGTAACTTACTACGTGGATAATATCAGGACTTAATTTGTTATTAGGATCAATATCGTCCATTAAAGCAGTAACTGATGCTAACTGGACTTTTGCTTTTTCCAGATCTGGTGAAAAGTAGTCCAGACCAGCTCTAGGTTGAAGAAATACTGTGAAGTTTTTATCCTCCAAACTTTTTACCATTCTGAGCATCGCTCTTGATTTAGCCAAATCCTGAATGCCCCATGTATATTTTGGCGTATTTAGCATATTTTGTAATACGAATGTTTTAACACCGTATTTCTTCGCTGTTTTTGCAGCCAGATAAGCAGATACAATATAACTTACATCATCTCCTCCTCTAAATGCAAAATGATGTGGAATATTAGGCTCAAATGGCTTGTTGCATCCAGCAATATACTTTAGCGTTTCTATATGTTGGTTTAAATTCTCCAAAACTGAATTTGGTCCTCGTCCATCAATCTGACAGAACCACCAGAAAGATAAAGCATGCCAGCATATATTCAGTGACATTTCGTGAATCCTGGCTAATTGTGGAATGTTGCGTGTGCCGGCATAGGTTCTAAATAGCATTGGACGTCCGGCTTTCCATAATTGGTGATATTCAACAGAGGAGTTGATTGGCAGTCCACCTCCATTTGGCATATCTTTCCAGTCTTCTCCAAAATGTGACTGACTTAGTTGTGAAGACCCAATTGAAACAATGTCCAGAAACCCATCCTTGGCAAGTTGTTTTACCCATGAGGTAAATTCCTTCATAGCATCTTTATAATTTGGGTTGTAAGGTCCTACATGCACTCTCATTAATGGATACTGATGTTTAGCCTTTACATGGTCAATTCTATCAATGATGTTATCTGAAAATGTTCCGAATGACTTATAGCCTGATCGATTGGCTGGTTTGGTATTTAGAAAATCTGATTTTTCAATTAAACTCTTAGCAAACTCCCATCTGTTTTCGTCATAAGTGCTTCCTTCCTGGATTGAATTTGGAATTATACTTAGCGGAATCCCAATTTTTTTTAAGGATTCAACAGGTGATTCATCTCCAACAAATACTTCAACTTCTCCATGGTATTCATTTTTAATAATTCGACATGCTTCGGGCAAACCGGCAAAGAAAATACGCTTGATTTTACCCCCATTTTGAGCAAGCAGATTCCGACTCCTGATCTGATAATATACCTTACCAAAATTAATTTGGGCTTGTCTGGGGTCTAGGCGATAGCTGAATCCAAGATGGCTAATTTTATTTTCATCAAGCCATTTTACCAATAAGACTATATTATTTAGTTTCGATATTTCAGCAACAGCCGAAGCCACCATAGAGTCACCAATAATAACTTTATAGCCGCATTCTTCCAAAAGCTTCGCAATATTACTTATACCTAGAGTATGTGCATCAATATTAGGTCTTATCAGGCCGAAAACTTCATTCTTATAGAGTTTATACATAAATCCTTAGAGTTACAATGAATCCAATATTTCTTCTTTTGACATTCCTTTTAATCCGAGATTCTTTAGAGTTCTTCCCGAAGATCTGAAATCCTGTTCAAGCAAGGACTGAGTTATTTCGAAAACTGAATTCATTAAAGGTGTTTCAACTGAAGCTAATTGTCCCAGTTCCATCATAGGTAGTATACCTGTAGGGATATCTTCCATTAGTAATCTGCTTTCTAATGTTGTTGGAGCAAGAATCTTATAATAGGCAGGATTCTTTTGCATTTTCGTACACAAATCATCCCCACTAATGTTTCTATAAGCAAGTGAAATCCATTCTGTAGCTGAAGTCAGGTTGATACCATAAGCTTTGCCAATAGCAAGTCGCTCAGCATCTATTTTTTCAAGAAAAGTGGCAATACGGGGCGTCATGTCATTGTAGAAATAAAAATTCTGCCCTCTTTCTATGGTAGCAGCATTGAACAAAACAACAGATGGGTGAAATATAGCTCCAATGTTTTCCAGGCTTGTAACCATAACATTTTCAACAGGAAAAAAACAGTTATATATAGAATTAATTATAGCGGCAACTTGTGTTGTATCCTCTCTAGGTATTGTAGATAATAAGATTTTATCTTTTATTCCAATTATTCGAACTGTGCCGGGTGTTTCTACTCGGCATGCATAAATTAGGCTTTGGGCTTCAGCAATAAATACTTTCTTACTTAATCCATTTTGTTTAAATACTTCCCTGAATTCGATGGCACCAAAAGTTCTTCCAGGGTTTAACAATATAATTTGATTTTCCTCCAAAAAAGGAACCATAGATCGGGCTAGTTCTCTGTGTGCATCTGCAGTGATTACCACCATTATTATCTCTGCATGATTTAGCGCTTCTCCAAGGTTATTTGTAACTTTATTTATTGGTCCAAATCCATTCAAGGCTTCTGTTAATAATACTCCCCCATTTTTATTAATCGTAGAAAGCTTATTACAATCTATATCATAGATTGTAATATTATGTCCTAAAAGACCAAAATGACCCGCTATGGCATGACCGCCATTTCCAGCTCCAATTACTGTAATATTATATTTTTTCATTTGATATCCTTCAAATAGCGTTAGAGTGGTTTTAAAAATGCTTTTCCCTTTCCAGATAATTTGGGAGTTTTTTAGTTTCGGTGAGTATTCGAATGAGATATTCACCAATTATACCAAGTGAGAATAAAATAAAGCCTGAAAGCAGGGTAGTAATTACGATTAGGGAAGTCCAGCCTGCTACGGAAGTTCCATTTATCATAAAACGTACCAGATAAAACAAACCAAGTAAGAAACTTAAAATTGAAATAATAAGTCCCATTGAACTAATTAATTTCAATGGAATTGCAGAGTTGTTAATGATATTTAGCAAAAAATCTTTCACCAATCTGGGCATTGTATATCCACTTTTACCATACTTACGCTCATCGTGATTAACAATTACAGAGGAGATATTTTTTGTTGTATACAGAATTAAATGCCCAATTCTTGGTTTGTTAATATTTATTTTTGCAATAGCATGAGCTATATCAGCCCGCATAATTCTAAAGTTTGTAAACTTTAAATTAGATTCAGTTTTAAACATTTTTTTGCTCACAATTTGCATGGCCTTTGAGCCTGTATTTCTTATTATAGAATGTTTTTTCTCTGCAAAAGCACCAATTACAACATCAATATTAGGATTCGCCATGATATGACTGATGAGTTTAGGGATTTCTTCGGGTGGATGTTGTAGATCATCATCCATTAATAGCACATAATCCCCCGAAAAATGTTGCAGCCCACAATGCATGGCAGCATGTTGCCCGCTGTTTTTTGCCAGATCAATAATTTTTATTCTACTGTCTTTTTCATTTAATTGTTTCATAATTTCCCATGAACGATCCTTTGAGCCATCGTTCACAAGAATTATTTCAAAATCGTGCTTTATTTGGTTTTCAAATATTGAAATCAGCCTCTCACTCAATTCTGGTAAACTATTTTCAGCATTAAAAACTGGAATTACTACACTAATTGACTTTTTCATTTCCCAACTTTCTCGTTAATTACCAAATAACTTCTTAATCTTACTTAAATATGGTAAATAGATATTTTCCCTATTTTTATAATATTCATCTTTCAACATCGAAAATAAATGATAATCAAGAAATTCAGTCCCACTCCACCAATCATTTCTTAAATATCCATCATGCTTGAAACCCATCTTTTCAAGAAACTTGACTGCTTCTTTTGAGGCAAGCCTTGAATAAGAATATACTTTATTTAGATTTAATTTTTCAAATGCAAATTCAAGTTTCAATAATTCTGATTCAAATGCAAAAAAACGGGCATTATCATTGAAAAGAATTGGCCCTGTTCGTACTTTCTTTGAGACAAAATCAAAATCTGATAATGCAGTTTGGCCAATTGCCTCATTGGATGCATAACTTCTCACTAACCAATGAATATCATTTCCTTTTATTGTATATTTCTCAAACCATTTTTTATGAGTTTCTATAGAAGTTTTATCTTCAGGATGATTTTCCATATATATGTTGTTTCCTGTCCTAAGCTTCACTATTGTCTCTGTATCTCGAGCTTCAATAGGTATGAGTTTGCAGGATATTCCGAACAATTTTTCTTTTTTTAGCATTTGTAGATGTTTTAATTCAGTATTAACTATTTTAAAAAGCCAAATTTAATTTTATCATCCAAAGTTCATTCAAAAATTTCGAACCGAAAAATAATTAATAGTAAAAATCACACCTTCTAAGAAGGTGGCTTTGGATTGCCCCTAAAAGGGGCC
>JAOZLT010000331.1 GCA_029934675.1 Candidatus Altimarinota bacterium
TCTTCTCCTGTGCTAAGACTAGCTCTTTCTGTGCCATAGGTATATTAGATACTAGTCCATTCTGTTGATATTGAATGCTATATCTAAGTGATAACATATCCACTTTATAACCTAAGTTCTCCCTAGCTTTTTGTATATAAGGGTTTTTCCATATAATAGAGAGTGCCCATACATCTGTTGCCGCATAGGTTAACATTTTCTGACTTAAGTATTGACCTTTTAAAAACCCTGCCTTTTGAATGCTAGACTTATCTAGGTCTTTATATAGATCACCAGCTAATTGCTTGGATAGGACATCTAGAGAGAAGCCAGGTAGCCTAGGGTAGGCTATTCTAGCTAAAGCTTGTATATCATCAAACCTCTCAGTAGTGTAGTTGAGACAACCAAAGTCATAGCTTGCACCTGCCCATACAGTCCATAAAGGTTTTAAGTATGGATCTATCTGTGTTCTATCCACATAGTCAAAGTCTATTACATACACTGTAAACTTAAAGGCCTCATTGGATATTTGTAATGTTCTTACATATCCATAGAGTCCATCAGTCTCAGTATCGCAAAATGTGGGAGTATCAATAGAGCATAATTTTAGTTGACTTATTGTCTTATTAGTGTCTGTTAGTACTATAATATTCATCTTTTTCCTTTCATTGAACGTAATTCAATATTGCAATAAATAAAAAAGGGCCTAAGCCCTCTTATTATACCTCTACATCTTCATCAAGAGCTACAGGAGCATCAGAGTTAATCTCAATGTCTTCACCCTCAATCTCATCTACCTCTACATTAGTACCATCATACGGTACGAACTTAGCTAGTTGTACTGCAGTTAAGTAAAGAGTCACTTTGTGTGCATCTCCTGCGTTATTACCTTGAGCAGTACCATGGATAACACCTCTAGAGCCAGAACCTATTGATTGGCCTGCCGCTTTGAGACGTTCATTTAGTTCTGCTCCTTTACTATCAAAGACCTTAACTACTATTGGTTTGCCATCAGGCCAAGTAGTATTAGTTTTAAACGTAATATTCACCTTACCTGTAGGCTTCCAAGTACCTTCACCAGTCTCTGGGTCAATGTCAGCATCATCTTGAATCATCTTAGGTGAGATCCCAGTCATAGGAGTACCATACTTATTCTTAGCTGGTCTACCTTTCACCCCGAACTCTGTACAGTATCTAGCCCACTCAGCATCTACTTGAGCAAGCATTTGCTTATGTACTTCACCATTCTCTTCACACTCCATAACTGCTATGTACTTCATGTTAGGCTCTTGCCCTGCCATTGATGTATCTAGTCCCTCATCTGTAATCATTACGAATGATAGGTCACCTATTTTAGTCTTTACTCTTGATCCTCTGTATTTCTTAGCCATGTTAATCCTTTAGATTAGTTTAAGATTTGCTTTATTTTATAAGCCGCATAAGCTTATCAAAGCCCTCGGAGAGGACTTAGTAAACTTATGCGGCTTCTGGAGCTTTTGCTACTATAGGCTTAACTACAGAGAAGTCTGGCTTAGCAGCTTTAACTTCATCAAGTTTTGCCTTAAGCTCTTTAGCTTTCGGTGCATTCTCAGCAGACATATCAAGGGCTAGGATATCATCAGTAATTGCTGCAGCTGATGCTTTTTGTGTAGCTTTGAATTTCTTAGATACTGACTCAGCTTGCTTAGACAATCTTTTAAGTCCCTTACCATCTAGGCCTACAATAACTGGCTTTTCTGACTTATCTTCATAGAAGTGATCTAGGTTAGCAGGTAGCCATACATGAGATACGTTACATAGGAGTTGAGTGATTTTGTCACCTACTTTTTTAGTCACCTCATCTAGGTTGATAGCTTTACCACCGCTCTTAGGTGCTAGGTTCTCATTAAGGATAGTTGTAAGACCTGTTTTAATTGCTTCAGGTAGTTTATTTTGTTCTACGAATACTAGTACCGCTGATAATGTTGTGTCATAGATTTTTTGTTTTGTCATAGTATTTCCTTTAGTAGCTCTTCAGCTGTGATTTATAGGACGAACCCCAAGAGGGTATGAGGAAAAAGGAAGAGAATACTTATACCCTCATGGAGTCCGTCTTTATATTTTATATTATATACTAAATTAGATTAAATCTTCTTTAAATTAATTAAATTATTCAAATAAAATAAAGCTTTGTCGTAGTTATAGAATACTCTAGTTATATACTCTCGTGACTTCTCCGACCGTGCAATAATAGCTATAGAATAGATAACTTCTTCTACTATAAACCACATATCGTTTTTATGCCCGGCTCTTACAAATTTTCTTCTTTTCATTTTAGCTCCCATTAGTTATTGAATCCGAAGTTCCATGTGATGATACTAAACCTCTTACAAGGAATTTATTAGCTATTTGTCCTGTAACATTCCTAGGTCCCTTACTCTTCTTTCTTTCTAGGGTTCTACAATAAGGACAATACTTAGCCTTGTTATAGACCGAGAGGAACTCTTCTCCACAGGTTATACAGTTAAGTTTATTCATGTAGTAACCCATAGAGCATAGAACAGCCCTCCTAAGAATGTAAGCACTATAGTATCAAACCTTATCTCTTTCC
>JAOZLT010000332.1:0-2156 GCA_029934675.1 Candidatus Altimarinota bacterium
CACTTTTCATGAAGTGGATGTTTGTGACCGTCCGGCCCTTCAGAAAGTGTTTCAAAGCCATACTTTTGACGCCGTGGTGCACTTTGCCGGTCTGAAGGCCGTGGGCGAAAGCTGTGAAATTCCCCTTCGATATTATGAGAACAACATTTTTGGTACCATCGAGCTGCTCAAGGTGATGCAGGAGAACAACTGCTTCAACATTGTCTTCAGCTCCTCGGCGACCGTGTATGGAGATCCGGCCACCGTGCCCATCACCGAAGATTTCCCCCTGTCGGCCACCAACCCCTACGGCAAGACCAAACTCTTCATTGAAGAGATCATGCGCGACCTGTGCGCGTCGGATGATCGCTGGCGGTGTGTCCTGCTGCGGTACTTCAATCCCATCGGCGCTCATGAGAGCGGGCGTATTGGGGAAGATCCTCAGGGTATTCCCAACAACCTTATGCCGTTTGTTATGCAGGTGGCAGTGGGGATGCGGGAGAAGCTGAGCATTTTTGGCGATGACTATGATACTGCCGACGGCACCGGCGTGCGCGATTACATCCATGTGGTGGATCTGGCCCTGGGGCATCTGGCAGCCATTGAAAAGTTGGGTGAAATGCCCGGCTGCACGCCCATTAATTTGGGCACCGGAGTGGGATATTCCGTACTGGAGATGGTGAAGGCGGCTGAAAAGGCGTCGGGAAAAGATATTCCTTACGCTGTTGTGAATCGTCGTCCGGGAGATATAGCCACTTGTTATGCGGAGCCTAAACTGGCGGCCGAGAAGCTGGGCTGGTCCGCCAAGCGTGATCTGGAGCAGATGTGCGCCGACAGCTGGCGGTGGCAGGAAGGCAATCCGAAGGGTTACGGGGAGGTTTAAACCTCCCCAGCAAAAAACAAATCCTCCCAAAAGGGCATTTCATGCCCGAATTTCAATGTTACTGAAAAAAGTTAAATAAAATGGACATTCTTTGTGTCCAAAAGCCGATTTCTGACATTTACAAGTATAGGGGATGATAGGGAGAGGTCGTGTAATAGTCAGCAACGTCAGAAATACAGTCCAGCACCATAATGAAATTTATTGCATCAGCTATTGCAGCCATTCATGACGTTGCCGACTTGCGAAACAAATGGAATATCGGAGAAGATGACGGCCCTGGAGAACAAATCTGGGCGAGGTTGTTTTTTGGGACATGAGTCTTCTCCGTTTTTTTTCCGCCGGGCTTCGGGGGATTGAGCCCGGCGGGTTTGTTTTAGTTGAGGGAATTCTTTATCTTGGGAGAGAGCAATCTATTCTCACCCAATCTCTTGAGGCTTTCCCTGCATGCCCAAATGGCTATGGAATCGAAAACCAAAAAATGATGAAGCCCCAAAGGCTTCGTCAATTGAAGCTGTCTCAACCACTGCTTCGGATTTGGAGATCGAAAAAAAGTGGCTGCACTGGTCCAGGGTGGAGCCGGCAAAATTCGAATATTTTTACCGGAAGTACTACGACACCATTCTGATCTTCATTTCCGGTGAGATTGAGGATCCTGAAGTGGCCCAGGAATTAACCAACGAGGTTTTTTCCCGAGCTCTGGACAAACTGGACAAGTTCCAGTGGCAGGGATACAGCTTCGGTGCCTGGCTTTTTCAAATTGCGCGGAATTTGCGATTCGAGGAGTTGCGCAAGCAAAGGCAAAGCCCGGAAGTACCCTGGAATTTCGAACAGGAAGATGTCGAAGATCCCCGGGGGTCATTGGCTGAGCTGGAGCAAAAAGACGACAACGATGCTTTGGCCTTTTGTATTGAAAAACTGGAACCGGTTTGCCGGGAGGTTTTCAAGGCCCATTACTGGTCCAAACTGAAGGTGCGGGAAGTGGCCATCGTTATGGATCTGAGTGAAAGCAATGTGAAGATGCATTTGCAGCGGGGCCGGGTTCAATTGTTGCGTTGTCTTCTGCAAAACGGTTTGGAGCGAGGGCTCTCGGCTGAAAAAATGAAGATGATCCGTGAATCGGCTGTTCGTGAAGAAGGTTGGAGTGTAGTGGGGGACGAAGACCATGAATCTTCGTAAAGGGAAAACCATCTCGCCATGGTTAAGAGGTTGAAATTATGAAAAACCAATTTGAAGATTGGATTCAGGAATCGGCACCGGCCGTTGAAGTGGATGATACCAAAAAGGAAATTCATCT
>JAOZLT010000332.1:2166-2565 GCA_029934675.1 Candidatus Altimarinota bacterium
TTCATCTGGCCATTCTGAAGCAGCGTTTGCGGGAGCGGGAGAGCCGGCATAAGACGCGGCAGAAGGGGATGCGGCGTACGAGTGTGGCGTTTGCGGTGTTGGTGTTTGTTTTGATTGGGGGGAATGTTTCGGAGTTGGGGAGTGATGGGTTTGATTTGGTGATTTCGGAGAATGAACTTGGTACGGACCTCAGTCATGTGGAAATTGGTTTTCGTAAATCCGGGTTGGGAGTTCCTGATGAAATGTCCCACGATGAAATCCAGGAACTGGCCATGCAGATAGATGCTCAGAATGGGATTCCGGCGGAAGTTGAGGTTATTAAACTTCAAGGAAACGAGTTCTGGACTATTTTATTTGAATATGAGGTGGGTGATGGAAAACGCCTGTCGGGTCATACCT
>JAOZLT010000058.1:0-5865 GCA_029934675.1 Candidatus Altimarinota bacterium
TCAGAAAATCCCCCCAGCCCCCTTTATCAAGGGGTAGCAATATATAGTATTTAGTTGAATATTTTGAAAAAGACCAAAGCTAATCATAAAAGTCCTCCTGACAAGGAGGATTTAGGAGGTTTTCCCTACATTCCGTACAATGCGAATAATACGGAATTAGCTAAGAAAAACCGAAAAAAATCGACGAAGGCAGAAAAAATAATGTGGAATGAAGTGCTTCGAAATAGAAAATTGGATGGAATTAAATTTCACAGACAAAAACCTCTTGATGAATATATTGCTGACTTTTATTCTAGTGAATTAATGCTTGTAATAGAAATTGATGGTGAATCACACTATAGCACTGAGGTAAAAGAAAATGATAAAGAGCGAACCTTAATCCTAAACAGCCACAAAAATTAAGGTTATCCGATACACTAATGATGATGTACTAAATAACCTGCCTAGAGTCCGAAATGATTTGATTAATAGAGTTAATGAAAGAATAAGCGAATTAAACAATTAACCCATGTCCATATACTCTGTGCGCAAAGCGCTAATACCACTGGCGAAGAAAATAGTTATTAAGCTTACTAAAGAGAGTGAGATTAATGAGAAGAATCTTAAAACCATCAGAAACCGACTTACCAAAGAAAATGGTGGTATTTTGCCGAAAAATTTAGAACTGATTCAGGCATATCGGGAGCTTTTAGATAATGGTGATATAAAGGAATCTCCGAATATTCTTCAAATAATTCAAAAACGGAAAGTCCGCACCTTATCCGGCATTGCCAACATTACAGTTTTGACGAAAGATTTAGGATGCCCGGGTGAATGCATATATTGCCCTACGGAAAAAGGAATGCCGAAAAGTTATTTGAGTAATGAACCGGCTATGATGAGAGCGGTGAGAAATAATTTTGATGCTTACAAACAAGTTAAAACCAGATTAAATGGATTAGTCGCTCAGGGACACGATGTTTCGAAAATCGACATACGTACTGCAGGTGGCACGTGGGGGGCTGTGCCAGATTGGTACCGGGACGAATTTTTAAAGGGGATATATTTGGCGTTAAATGAAGGACCTGGCGACTTAAACTCGAAACTCGAAACCTGCCTGCCGGTAGGCAAAGCTCGAAACTCGAAGGAAATTCAAAATTCTAATTTCGAAAATTCTAAAATTGTTTCGGATTTCGGATTTCGGATTTCGGATTTTACACTCCAAGAGCTCATAAAACAAAACGAAACCGCTAAGTGCAGGTGTGTCGGCTTGTGGGTGGAGACGAGACCTGATTGGGTGACGGTGGAGGAGCTTAAGAAATTGAGAAGTTATGGAGTTACCGGTATAGAACTTGGAATTCAGTCGACAGATGACCCTGTTAATGAATTTTGTAAGCGTGGACACGGTTTAAAAGAATCAATTAAGGCAACTAAGATGTGCCGTGATATAGGACTTAAAGTGTGCCACCATTTGATGCCTAATTTGCCGACAGCAACAATGGAATCTGATTTGAAATCGGGAAGGGATTTGTTTGAGAATGAAGGACTGCGACCTGATTACCTCAAAATTTACCCCACTATGGTCACTCCATATTCAAAGTTGGCGGAGATGATTGAAAAAGATCCATCTGTTCACACCGCATATTCGGACGAAGAATTAATGAATCTGATAGCTAAAATTAAACAAACTGTACCTGAATACTGCCGTATCATTCGCATAATCCGAGACTTTCCTGCAGAAAGCATTGTATCGGGATCCAAAAAATCTAATCTGAGACAAATTATGCAGAGTAAGGGAATTACTTGCCGATGCATTAGGTGTCGTGAAATTCAAGACGAAACAATTAAGAATTATGAATTAAGAATTAAGAATTATTCTGCTAATGAGGGTAAAGAAGTTTTTATTACTTTCGACGAAATTAATTCGGATAAACTAATTGGCTTATGTCGGTTGCGACTACCGGGTAAAGAGGCGGATGTGATATTTGATGAGCTGAAAGATGCGGCAATTGTCCGTGAACTGCATGTGTATGGCAGAAAACAGAGCCTTAATGATGGTGGGCTAGAATCAAAAACTCAGCACCATGGTTTTGGGCGACAATTAATGGAAAAAGCGGAGGAAATCGCCAAAGAAAACGGATATAGCAAAATAGCTGTCATATCCGCTGTCGGAACACGAGAATATTATAGGAAGTTGGGGTATGAGTTGGAGGGGAGTTATATGGTGAAGGATTTCGTGTGACATCGTGTAATAACTAGTTAGCGTCAATGCCACGAGTTTTCTCTCCGTTTATAGTGGAATGAACAAAATACAGTAACACCCTAAGCTATTGTTTATTTTTTGTTTTTGGTTGTTTTTTTAACAATATGACAGCAAATTTATTTATTACAGCATGATATTCAATTTTTCATGCTGCTTTTTTTATTCACGTTTGATAAAATATAAATAGAATAGTTTTTCTATTGACTAAGTGAACATATGTTCACTATTATAGGAATAATAAATAACCGATAAATATGTTTAGAACTATTGATTTATTCGCAGGTATAGGTGGGGTAAGAATAGGTTTCGAAAAAGCTGGATTTCAAACAGTTTTTGCAAATGATTTTGACCCATACTGCAAACCAACTTATGACCTAAACTTTAAAACAGCAAAGTTAACTGTTGGAGATATTAGGGAAATTGATATTGATTCATTGCCTGATTTTGATTTTTTATTAGGTGGCTTTCCCTGCCAAGCATTTTCAATAGCCGGTTATCAAAAGGGATTTAAAGATGAAGATAGGGGTAATTTATTTTTCGATGTTGCAAAAATTATTGAAAAAAGACAACCAAAAGGCTTTCTTCTTGAAAATGTAAAAAATCTTCAATCACACGATAATGGAAATACCTTTAAGGTTATTAGAGATACATTGAAATCGTTTGGTTACCATATTAAATTTAAAGTCTTAAACAGCATGGAATATGGCAACGTACCTCAGACACGCGAAAGAATTTATATCGTAGGCTTTAAGGATAAAAATCATATCGATAATTTTGAATTTCCAGCACCAGTTAAAAGATCTGTAAAAATTGAGAATCTTTTAGATAAAGAAGTTAGTCAAAAATACTACTACAATGGTAAACCATTATTCGAAAAACTTGATGGTAACGTCACAAAAACTGACACTGTTTACCAATGGAGAAGAATTTATGTACGTGAAAATAAAAGTAATGTCTGCCCTACACTAACGGCAAATATGGGTACGGGAGGTCACAACGTACCAATAATTAATGACAAAAAAGGTATTAGGAAGCTAACACCTCAAGAATGTCTACGCTTCCAAGGCTTTCCTTTAAGTTATAAACTACCAAAAGAGCTTGCTGACTCAAGATTGTATAAACAAATTGGCAATTCTGTAACGGCCACAGTTATTGAAAGTATTGCAAAGGCAATGAAAAAAGCCATTGGATTCAATCCTCAAATAGAAACTAATAACAGGGTTTCTATTCAAACATTTGGGAGACAATTGGAACTAGTTACATAAGATATCTTTTTAAAGAATTACCAGCAATACTAAATCTTATGTGTTTTTATTGGTTTAATTTTATTTGGAACAATTATTTCCTTATATATTGACAATCGAGGTCTACGATTTAGTTTTTGCTGATCTCTCAGTGTATGATTAGCATTAACTTTATGGTTATACACTAGATCATTTGGTATTAAATAAATATCAAATGTTCCATCCCATTCGCCTTTTCTATAAAAATCTAAGAAATATAATTCATCCCATTCTGACCTTGGCCCAAAAGAAGTTAAGTCTGGCATTACACTACACCCTTTGACCTGAATTCTTTTTTTCCGCTTCAGGTCATATGCGTCATACGAAGTGTTAGCACCTGCAATATTTTGAGTTATTCTAACAACATCCATCGCTCTGCAGAAAGCCCCCTCAGATAGCCCTTCTGGCAAATTAACACCTCTAGATTCAATGACACTTAACTCACTAGTAAGTAGTCTCCAGTGTACATAGATATCCCATAGGATTTGATCATCAGCGCTAGTAAAAAATGTTACTTTTGTCTTAAATACCCCCTCTGGCAATAACATTTCTACTACTTTAGTTTGCATGGTATTACTTACTTAACTTTATTTGCATTTTACAATATTCGGAATAGAAAGGCTAATGGTAAATAATATTTTTTGACTTCATCAGCTTGTGTTAATACTGATGCATGGATTTATTTATTAAGTGATTAAGAAATTTAAAATAACTACATTAATTCCTACAACTATCTAAATTGTTTTTTCCTGTTTCGCAGGGTAGCTTAGGGTATTACTGCATTTTGTTTTTGTTTAGATTAGAGAGAAAACTCGTGGCACAACCACTAACTAACTATACAGCTCACTCATCGGTAACTCCTCAAACAGCAGTCATGATATTGTACTGCTATCCGCCTTCGCACCCCATTGCTCCCTATTTCCCCTCCTCTCCCTCCTTCAACTTCCCGCCACCCAAATCTACATCTATTATTGGTTTAGCGGTTCTTTCTTTAAGTGCAACGTAAGTAAAGACCCAAACCGCTGTTGAAAATATGGTAAAAAGCCCCATTAAGTAAGATGTCATCAGAATTATTCCTAATGCAAAAATACCTGCAAGAATTAATCCAATTATATGTAAAACTTTAGTGACAAAATACCCCATCAAAAATACTACCCCCATAGGAATAAGAAGGATTAGAACAACATTTAATATTATTCGGACACTGATTAAAAGTATGAGAATGAAGATAAGAATTGTTTTTCTCATATTCGATATTACAAATATGGCGCTTTCTTTCATGGATTCAATCACTCTTTTGTCTTCGAGTACTATAAAATATTCGCTGTATGTAAACAGAAAACTCGCTATAAGTCCTACTACAGCTATAAATAATAGAATAGGCAAGGCTACAAAAAATATGCTCTCTCCCCACCATCTAAGAATAAACGAAGATTCGGTAAAGACCGATATAATACTGAAAGATCCGGTTATAAGTGCAAATTCAAACATCGGAAAAAAACGTCTTACACCTATTTCTGCCGAGCCTAACATGGGTTCATATTTTCTTATTTTATATAATGCATGAATTAAAGTGCCCTTGAATATTGGTGGCGTAAGTACATATCCGAGCAATATAATTACTGCGAGTATTACTAAAAAAACAGTTATTTTAGGATATGTACTTATAAGACTCCATGCGAGCTTAATATCTTTAACTAGAGCAAATCCTTCCTGTTGTTCAAATAGAGCTGAATGTTTAAAAGCATTATATTGATAAGTTAGATAAACACTACTAACAAGAGTACTAAAAAAAGCTGGAACAGCCCCATACCATATGAGTTTTTTTAGATGAACCTGGGTTACCTGCCAAGCCTTTCGTACAATATCGCGGACGTTCATGAGGTAGTTTTATTTCTTGGGGTATTTTAGCACAAAATGACGAATTATGAATTCTGAATAACCAATTTCCAGTTAATTTCGAAATTTGAATTTAGAATGTTTAAACATTATTTGGAAATTGGTTATTCAGAATTTGGCATTTAGTAAAGAGCGCCAGTATATTTGCACATGTCATCCACAATTACTTGTAAGGATAGACAGAGGTGATATTGGCGCCCTAACGACACACAATCCCAGTGGCAATTTCCGGGTTGAGCCGAAATTTGCCATATTAGGAATGAAGTCGGGTTGCCACCGACAAAAGTCGGCAACGAGCCCCCCTACATTTCTGATTTTTTCAGTTTCTTTTATACCGCTACTGAATTGCGGTATTCCTCAATGCAATATTGAAGAAGTTTTTTGTTTTTGTTTTCAGACGATTTAACGTCTTATTTTTGTTTTTTATTTTTGGCCTACTAT
>JAOZLT010000058.1:5965-8515 GCA_029934675.1 Candidatus Altimarinota bacterium
ATTTCCCACGCATACTGCGGGGCAGGCTGATTTCTCATTTATTATTCTTTCATGTGTCAAAGCACAAGTTTCAGACTACTTTCTCCGATGGTGTTAAAGAACTTTTGGGTTCTGACGTATCTTGTTATTATATCATAGATAAATCGTGGGGTCAATGATTTTGGGGTTAGATATTTCATTATTTTGGGGTAAACTATTTGGGCAATACTTGGACTTCGATGGACTCGATAGACCGATGTTAGTCAATCGATACCTGCCTGTCGCCTGCCTGCCGTTAGGTATGGGTAGGCAGATCAACCGAAATCCAGCAATATCAACCGAAATATTATGAACGGTAAACTCTTCATCATCGTCGGCCCATCAGGTTCTGGAAAAAGTTCGGTTCTTATGGAATTTAAGAAAAAGCATCCCGAATATACATATCCGCTATCTGCAACCACTCGGGATATGCGTGAAGGCGAGAAAGATGGAGATATTTATCATTTCTATACTAAAAAACAGTTTAAAAAAGGTATAAAGAATGATGAGTTTTTGGAGTGGGCTATAGTCCATCAAGATAATTACTATGGGCTTATAAAAGAAACTCTGATGAATAGTTTAGAAAATGGTGAAACTGTTGTGCGTGAAGTGGATATTCAGGGTTTTGACAGCATCCGAGAAAAAATCCCTGTAGAAAATCTGGTTACAATATTTATAACCGTACCGAATAAACAGGAGTTAGTAGATCGCATAACAACCCGTGCGGCGATATCAAAAGATGAGTTGGATAAGAGGTTAGAGAGTATGCATCGTGAGTTTGCCCGCGCAAGAGATTGCGATTATATGGTGGAGAACAAAAACGGTGAACTTGAAAAAACAGTTGAAAAAGTTGAAGAAATAATTAAAAATGAATCAGCTGAAAACAATTAGTATTTCTGATTTCGCATTCTCATTTGTTAATTTTACAATTTATATTTTTAAATACTCTGCTCGGGAGTCGCCAAGTGGTAAGGCACTGGTTTCTGGTACCAGTATTCGGGGGTTCGAATCCCTCCTCCCGAGCAGAGTATTTAATTGTTGTATCGTATGCATTTTGATATACCTTTTGCCATAAATGAACTCAATATTTTGATTTATAAAGGAGGTATGTGGTAAAATGTTTTCATATATAAATGTGAAAAATAAATATGAAAAATAATATTAAATATCTAAACATCTGTTTGCTAGCAGTCCTCTTTTTTGTATTCTCGGGACAAACTCATGCTAACAGAGCAATTAACTGCTCAACTGATTTTAACAGTTGTAATGGGCTAGTTGGGTATTGGGGTATGGAGGATGATCAGTATGATGATGATTTTAGTAGTACCCTTGATACCAACCGATGGACAACATATGCTAATAACGGTGTCATTGGTGTTTCAAATGGCTATGCTAATGCATCATGTGACGGTGGGGCAGGCTGTACCACTTATATTAAATCTAATGCATTTACAGAAGATTTCGATATACAGGTAGATTATGACCTTATTACTTTTCCAGCAAGCAGTGATGTGTATGCAGAGTTCATGCTTCTAGATGGTTCCGGGCAGTGGAGTAGAATAGAAAGATATCGTACTGCTTCAGTAAATCAATACAGAGTAGTATCTGATGACGGAATACTGGCAAGTACAAGTACTGCTGATACATCAGGTAAATTTAGAATAAAGCGTGTAGGAACTACATACACATATTATTATTGGGGAGGCTCTGCCTGGTCTCAATTATATTCAGGTGTTGATTCCAACATATCCAGCACTTTAGATTCCTATATGTGGATAGAATCATGGAACACCTATCCAGCCACTGAAGTTCATTTTGATAATTACATCGTATTACAAGGTGAAAGCATAGATGATGCCTCAACTAGCTCTAATGATGGAATCATTGCGGGAGCCTCGTGGACAAACACAGGAATAGTAGGTAATGGTTTAGATTTTGATGGAACCAGTAGTTATATTAATCTTGGAAACGATAGTAGTTTTGATTTAACAGATGCTATTACATTATCTGTATGGGTAAAATTAGATTCATTAGGTTCGAATCAAGTAATTTTTGATAAAGGATATATAACATCAACAAGTATTATAAAACTCTGGCTTTGGGGAGGAGATGATGTAGTATATTTTGATGCACCGGAAGCAAGTATTAGGGTTAGCGGTGAACCTGTTGGAGGATTTAAAATAGGTCGGTGGTATCATATAGTGGCAACTTATGATAAAAATGGAGGTTCAAATAATTTGAATCTCTATATTGATGGAAATAATATTTCATCTTTAACTGATACAGATACAATACCTACAAATAATCTAAATTTAATACTTGGAGCTAGAGAAGAAACCACTGCAGGATTTTTGGATGGTGAGATGGATGAGATTAGTGTTTGGAATAGAGCTCTTAGCAGTACTGATGTAGAAAATCTGTATGAACTTGCATCTTCTGGAACAGATGGTTCACTTGATCTTTCTCTTGGTAGTGCTTCTGGAGGATGTAATGGGGCAGGCTTATCTTGGTCAGGCTCTACATGTACAATTG
>JAOZLT010000333.1 GCA_029934675.1 Candidatus Altimarinota bacterium
TGACATGGTGCGATTGAGTTTGGTTAATTTGTATTTACATGGATTTTCTGACCCACATATTTTTGAATATGATACATTAACAAGCGAAGACCGTTGGGATGAAAATTTTGATGTAGTTCTTGCGAATCCACCCTTTATGTCTCCGAAAGGTGGAATACGCCCACACAAAAAGTTTACCGTAACTTCAAACCGCTCAGAAGTGCTGTTTGTTGATTATATAGCAGAGCATTTAAACCCAAATGGAAGAGCAGGTATAATTGTGCCTGAAGGTGTAATTTTTCAAAGTGGAAAAGCCTACAAGCAGTTACGTAAAATGTTGGTAGATGGTTATTTGTATGCAGTAGTGAGTTTACCTGCAGGTGTTTTCAACCCATACAGTGGTGTAAAGACCTCAATTTTATTGATGGACAAAGCCATTGCCAAAAAGAGTGATAAAGTGCTGTTTGTGAAAATTGATAATGATGGTTATAACTTAGGGGCACAACGCAATGAAATTAAAGGCGGACAATTAGGTGAAGCAATTGAAGTTTTAAATCAATTTAAAAAATGTGTTGAAAAAAATAATGATTTTGAAAATACCGAATTAGCTCACGCAGTTGAGAAATTGATAATTGCCGAAAATGGTGATTATGTTTTAAGTGGGGAGAAGTTTAAAGTTAGTGAAAACCTGAATTATACTGAATTCAAAGTTGAGGAACTGGGAAATATAGTCGAGATATTAGACAAATTAAGAAAACCTATAACAAAATCTGATAGAATTAGTGGTGAATATCCGTATTACGGAGCAACTGGTGTTCTTGATTATGTTGCTGATTTCTTATTTGATGAGCAGTTAGTATTAATTGGTGAAGATGGTGCAAAATGGTTAAGCGGTGATAAAACCGCCTTTGGCATAAAAGGAAAAACTTGGGTAAATAATCACGCTCATGTACTACGCCCAAAGAGAGATTTGGTTTTAGATACTTTCTTAATAGAAATGATTAATTACATGGACCTAACACCTTATATAACGGGAGTTACAGTACCAAAGTTGAACCAAGAGAAATTACGGTCAATTCAAATCCCTTTACCCCCTTTATCCATACAAGTAGTTATTGTAGCAGAAATAGAAGGCTATCAAAAAATAATAGAGGGAGCAAAAATGGTAGTAGAAAACTACAAACCCCTAATTGATATTGACCCAGATTGGGAAATGGTGTCGTTAGGGAGTGTTTGCAAAATGAAAGGTGGCTATGCTTTTAAAAGTTCTGATTATGTTAATGAAGGTGCTTTAGTTATTAGAATGGGAAATGTTAAACGAATGTTCTTCGATTATTCAAATAATCCAAAATTTCTCCCTAAACCATTTTTAGAATCACATGAATCATACGCCTTGAGCAAAGGTGATTTATTAATTTCAATGACAGGAACTGTTGGAAAAGAAGATTATGGAAATGTTTGTATGGTTGATAGAGATGGTGATTTCTTATTAAATCAACGTGTTGGTAAATTTGAAATTAAAAATCCTGAATTAGATAACGAGTTTTTGTACCAATGTGCAAACCAAGAATGGTTTAGAAAACAAATTTTCAAAAACTCATCTGGTGGCGTTAGACAATCTAATATAAGTAATAAAGGAATTGAAGCTATTGAAATTCCTCTACCAACTTTAGAGATTCAAAAACAAATTGTTGCTAAAATTAATAATGAACAAAACTTGGTTGATTCAAGCAAACAACTCATTGAAATATTTGAGAAAAAAATAAAAGATAGAGTTTCTAAAATTTGGGGTGAATAAGCGTTATGGTATTTGATGAATTTCATAAATATACTGAGAACCTTATTCAAGCACAATATGAGGTATCAGAGATAATAAAACACGAACTGACAAAAGGTGAAGTTCGAGAAGAATTTGTAATGGATACTATTCAAAGAGGTTTTGGAAATGAAATTAATTTGAAAAGAGGATTCTTACAGGTTGCAGAAGAGCAAAGCAACCAAATGGACATTCTGTTATTAAAACAAAATGCTCCAGTTGCAAATATTGGAAACCAAACTATTGTTCAACCTGAAAACTGCTTGCTGGTTTTGGAAGTGAAAGGGAATGCAACAGGTAATGATTTAAAAGAATACAATGACAAGATTGGAATTATGAAAGCAATGGAAGCTGACTCGCACCCTTTGTTTGGTATTTTTTGTTACAAAATTAAGCTCGTTGAAAAGACCATATTAAAACGGTTTGGTTTTACTTATGACAACTTCTCGGGTTCTTTTTATGATGAATATAAAAATGACGAAAATAATCCTGAAAATAATAATGCAGGATTGGAAGTCAAATATCCGAATATCGACTTTTTAATCTCAATTGAGATTGATGAAGAAGGAAATGCAAAGCAGTTCTATTTACGGAAAAATGAAGTAACAAGCAGATATATCAAGTCAGTCGAATATCCTGTACTGAAAAATCTATTCAGCCTTACTCACAGTTTATTAATTGCAGGAAATTAACAGAATGAAAAGCCAACGCATAAAGCCATACACATTTGCAATTCGCACGAGCCACCGCTTGACCAAAAATTGCAAA
>JAOZLT010000334.1 GCA_029934675.1 Candidatus Altimarinota bacterium
AGGTCGATCGCCCCAAGGTCTACGAGCGCATGATCTCCGAGCGCAAACGCATGGCAGAGCAATTCCGCTCGGAGGGCGCCGGCGAGGCCGCCCGTATCTTCGGCAACAAGGAGCGCGAACTCAAGTCGATTACTTCCGATGCCTACCGACAGTCGCAGGAAATCCGCGGCAAAGCCGATGCCGAAGCGGCGGATATCTATGCCAAGGCCTACAACAAGGATCCGGAATTCTACCGATTCATCAAGACCATGGAGGTCTACGAGTCAACGATGGATGAGGACACCATCCTACTGCTGGGAACCAAGGGTGATTTCTTGAAGTATTTGGAGAAAGCGAAGTAGGGATCAGCTGTCAGTGTAGGTGCTTGAAAAATTCAGAATCACTCGGGCGGGGATAACCCCGCCCGTTCTTTGTCCCTTTTTGTGCTTTTTCGTGCCTTTTTGTGGCTATTTTTTCGCGCTTAGCACCGGTTCTGCTGAAGGCTCGCCGAGCTGCTCAGCCACCATCTTCAGATCGGCCCAGACCTTGCGTTTTTCGAGGGGACTCCGCAGAAGATAGGCCGGATGGTATGTCGACATCAAGGCGATGCCCCGAAATTGGCCCCACCGACCTCGGAGCGAGCCCATCGTCCCATCCGACCCCGTCAGGTGGCGGGCGGCAATCCGTCCCAGGGCGACGATGACCTCGGGGCGGATCAGATCGATCTGACGATCAAGAAACGATGAACAGACGGCCATTTCTTCAGCCTGAGGATCCCGGTTTCCCGGCGGCCGGCACTTGACAACGTTGGCGATGTAGACCTGACGCCGATCAAAACCGAGCGCGGTAATCATCCCGTCCAACAGTCGCCCTGCCCTACCGACAAAGGGCCGACCGCTTCGATCCTCCTCAGCGCCCGGACCCTCACCTACAAAGAGGAGGCGCGCGTTTGGTGACCCCTCGCCGAACACGACATTCTTGCGCCGCTCGGACAGAGGGCATCGGGTGCAATCCTCGAGGTAGGCAATCAGCCCGTCCAGTGTGTCGGGCACGCTTTCGGCCCCAGAAGAAATATCGAGGCCGTCCGGGAGATCAGGGCAATCGATCCAGCCGAGGTCCCGGCGATAGCGAAGGAGATCAGCCCTTCTCATCCACCTTGTCGTCAGTTGCTTCAGAAGCGTCGGACTCAACCGTCTTCGCCTCACCGGCGTCTTTGGCAGGCGCCTCCTCGACAATAGCCGGAATCGTGGCGCCAGCCATACCCAAGAGTCGCTGTAGTCTCTCCAACTCCGGATCGTCGGGCACCCCGAGAGCACCGGTGTCGAGAACCGGAGCCTCGCCGCCGGAGGTCGGAAGGACATCAGCGTTTGCCGTACCCTCAGCCGCCTCTTCTTCGACGCTCTCCATCTCCGCGCGGAATTGCTCAACCATCGCTTGACGCTGGGCGTCCAACTCTTCTTGAGTCAGGATCCGCCATCCGACGGCCCCTCCATCAACGTCATCTCGGGCCTGAAGAGTCGGCTTGGCCGCCCGTACATCAGTCCTGGGCCGGGCGCCCCTGATGATCTGCTCGGCACGCTGGGACACAACCTCGATATAACGGAAGATAGAGTCGAAATTCTCTGGTAACTGCATCATTGGGAAAAGTCCTCTTCGAGATGTTGCTGAAAACCTTCCCGGATGGCGTCCAACCGGGGCTTCATACGCGTCGATCTGTGATGTTCCGCCAAACAAATACCGGTCAAGACCTTGACGGCATCATCCAAACGGTCGTTGATAATAGCATAGTCAAATTCCCCTGCGACGCCGAACTCCCTCAAAGCCCACCGAAGACGCCGTCGGATCGCCTCCGGCGCATCCTGGCCTCGGTGCTCCAAACGGTCTTTGAGAACATCGTACGAAGGTGGGTAAATAAAGACCTTGACCACCTCCGGCACCAAGGTTTTCACCTGGTTGGCGCCCTGAACCTCGATATCGAGAAAAACATCGATCCCCATCGAGAGCCGCCCCTCGACCTCCGCCCGGGCGGTGCCGTAGAGGTTCCCCGCATATTCTGCCCATTCGAGAAATTCACCCGATGAGGCCATCGTATCGAAAGTCCCTCGGGAGACAAAATGGTAATCGACACTGTCGGTCTCCGCCGGTCTGGCCGTTCGAGTTGTATGGGAAACAGAGAAGTGACTCTTGACGCCACATCGCACCAATTGATCCATCGCCGCCTTGATGACCGTTGTCTTTCCGCCTCCCGAGGGAGACGAGACGATGAACAACACTCCACGTCGATCCGCCATCGGGGGATGGTAGCACGAGGGGATCGGCTCCGGTCGAGGTTGTCGTGAGATCGGAAGAAGGGCGGACACAGGGGTCCGCCCCTACAGCTGAGGTGGACCACCGTGGGCGAAGGTCCCTACGCCCACCGTGTCCTTGGGTGGACGGTTGTAGGGGCGGGTCCCCGTGCCCGTGTTCGCCCATCTCGATCCCAGCCAGGCACCCTTCCGATCACTCCCCATCCCACTGCACGGTGGTCCCGTCGTCGAACGACGAGACAACCCGGAGGCGGTCCTTGGCGATCAGCGCCGCAGG
>JAOZLT010000335.1 GCA_029934675.1 Candidatus Altimarinota bacterium
TGGAAGAGGCTATGGCGCTGGTCAGCGACCTGCGTGAGGCCGGCGCATCCGCAGAAAAGCTGGACGCACTCGAGGCCGTGTTGAAGAAAAACGAGCGTCTCTACATCTTCGGTAAGGACGGGGGCGCCAGAGAAGCAGAGCGCCTGGAGATCCCGCTGCTGGGGCGCATCCCGCTGGACGGCGACGTCCGTGAGGGCGGAGACAACGGCGAGCCCGTGTTGGTAAAAGACCCGAAGGGAGCGGTGTCCAAGGCGTTCTTCCACATCGCCAGCGAGGTCGTGAAGGCCAAACCGGTGGGCGGAGAGGCATCTGGCCAAGCGAAGGGAGCGTTCTCTTTCATGAAGAGTTAAGGTAGAAAGAGAGCGAGGGGGACGCGCCGTCTTCGGCACCCCCTCGCATCGTCGAAGAGGCGCAGGCACCCCAGCGTACTGGGTGCTCGCCACCAGCGAGCAGAGCAGAGCAGAGCAGAGCAGAGCGCCGATCCCCCGCGCTCGACGAGCCGTCGACGAAACCTCAGGAGACCGCGGCATGGACCAAATCATCGACTATTTCAAGCGCCTCTTCCTCACCATGTTCCGCTCATCGACGCGGCGCTACGAGATGCGGGCGAAGGCCAAAATCCGCGCAGCAACAGTGGGCAAGCTCCAAGCCAAGGTCATGAAGGCGCAAACCAGCATGGACCGCAAAGTCAACAAAGCCCAAGACAAGCTCCTGCCTGGCGGCAAGAAGGGCGGACGCAAGGGGCCTCCGGCGCATTAGGCGCGTCCCCCTCGAGAGAGATTGGCAGACGCCTTCTCATCGCTCACAGGCGATGCATGTGGCCTGCCCACGCCTCGGTAGACGCCTGAGGCGATCCGCTTGCCCCGCCTCATAACCGCGAAACCCCCATGGCGGACCCTTCTACAGCTCGCCACAACCCTGGCTTCGGGACGTTCACAGGCGTCTTTACGCCAACCCTGCTCACCATCCTCGGCGTCATCATGTACGTCCGCATGGGGTGGGTTGTTGGCAACGCCGGCCTGCTGGGCGCCTGGGCCATCATCGCCTTGGCCATGCTCATCACCGTGTGCACGGGCCTCTCACTCTCCTCCATCGCCACCAACACCCGGCTGGGAGCAGGCGGCCCCTACGCCCTGATCTCTAAATCCCTGGGACTCGAGGTCGGGGGCAGCGTCGGCGTCCCCCTCTTCCTCACACGCCCCCTCGGCATCGCCATGTACATCATCGGCGTCCGCGAGGGCTGGCTCTGGCTCTTCCCCGATCACCCCGCCATGGCCGTCGACCTCGCCGCCTTCGCCGCCATCTTCGGCCTCGCCTGGGCCAGCGCGCAGCTCGCCTTCCGCGTGCAGTACGCCGTCATCGCCCTCATCATCGTCTCTCTCCTCAGCATCGCCCTAAGCCCCACGACCTTTGTACCGGAAGCCGACATCGCGTGGCTCGGCGAGTACCCCGGCATGCCGGAGAACGATTTCCAAGGCATTGGTTTCTGGGGCGTCTTCGCCGTCTTCTTCCCCGCCACCACCGGCATCCTCGCCGGCGCCAACATGTCCGGCGACCTGGCCGATCCGCGCCGATCCATCCCCCGCGGCACCCTCTGGGCCATCGCCCTGAGCGCGATCATCTACTTCCTCATCGCCTGGTGGGTAGCCCGCGCCGCTACCCCCGAAGAGCTCGCCTCCAACTACACCATCATCATCGACCGATCCCTCTGGGGCCCAGCGGTGTTGGCCGGCCTGCTAGGCGCCACCTTCTCCTCCGCCCTGGCCGGCGCCGTGGGTGGCCCGCGCATCCTCATGGCCATCGGCCAACACGACATCCTCCCCGCCAGCGCCTGGCTCGCCGCCAAAACAGACCGCGGCGAACCCCGAAACGCCGTCCTGGTCACCGCCATCCTCACCCTTGGGGTGCTCATGGTGCGAGACCTCAACGCCATCGCGCCGTTGGTCACCATGTTCTTCCTCATCACCTATTTTGTCATCAACGCCGTCCTCCTCATCGAGAGCAGCCTCCAACTCACCTCCTTCCGCCCGACCCTCACGGTCCCCCGCATCGTCCCCCTCATCGGCGCCGTGGGCTGCGTCTTCTCCATGGTGGTCATCAGCCCCACCTTTGGGCTGATCGCCGTGGGCTCCGTGGTGGCGTTCTACCTCTGGATCGAGAGCCGTGGCGTCACCACCGCCACCGACGACGTCCGCTCCTCCATCTTCTCCGCGGTCGCCGAGTGGGCTGCCACCCACGTGCATCGCTTCGGCACAGAGAGCCTGCGCGCCTGGAAACCCTACCTCCTGATGCCCACCGAAGACCCAGACGAGCTCCGCGGCCACTTCGATCTGGTCGTCGACCTCTGCGACCCCCAAGGGGGGGTCAAGATACTCGGCCTAGACACCGACAAGACCGCCCCTATCGACACCCCAAAGCTCGATCGCATCCGTGCCGCGTTCATGGAAAAAGAAGTTTTCTGCACCTCCAGCGTGGTGAACACTCCCACCTTCACCGCTGGCACCCTAGTTGGCCTACAAGCCCTGCAGAGCGCCTTCTTCCGACCCAACATTCTCATGCTCA
>JAOZLT010000336.1 GCA_029934675.1 Candidatus Altimarinota bacterium
AACACTTGCTTCAAACTCGGCTTTTCAAGCCGTTTGAAACCTATTTATTAGGCACTGGCTATTTTATTCTTATCAACAATTTTCAAAATTTTCTTCATCACAGGATCAAATTCGACCTGTATTTTGTCATATATGAAGTCAGCTAACTTCGCCAAGTCTTTTTCATTTACAGAATAGTCTTTTTGTAAAAGATGAACATATTTTTTAAAATGAACGGAGTTCTTTTCAAATGATTTATAGTCCTCATCGTCTTTCAGTTCATTTTCAATTTTTGGAATTAAAGCTATGTCCTTACCTTCTAGTTCAATTATGATAGTCAGTTTAAATTTTCCATCAACTAAGTCCTCAAATAATACAGTATAAAAAGTTTCTCGTTTGTTTTTCTCATCCCAGTAATTCACATATTCAAGGTGCGAAATAGAATAATGGGACAATTCAAGTTTTGCAGCAAGGAGCTTTTGCTGTTCCAATAAAAAATCCTCGCCATGCTTTATTGCGTATGTCGCACTCCTTAAGACTTTCGCATGTTGGAAATAGAATTTTGCTAATTCATCCATATTTATTTTGGTTGTTAAATTTTTCAATGTCTGAAAGAAGTCAGTTAGATATACTTGGTGTTTGTTCCAAGCTTGAATTGTGACCCTACTGGATTTTATTCTTTCAATCCAAACATTGTGAGTGATGTTTGCGAATTTTTCACTCAAATCGTTATCAATTTTTGTATGATTTAGAGTTAACACAATTCCAAGTTGGTTCTCATCAGGAAAGCCAAAGTGATTCCAATAATCTTCTAAGTCATTGTTCAGTTTATGATAAATCTTGTTTTCAATTAGAATAGCTGTTCTGTTCTTATGGTCTGCAATTGCAATGTCGATTCTTTTTCCAGATTTAGTCCTTAATTCTGTATGAACTTCGTAATCCGTTATTTCAATCTTCCGATTTAGTTTGTTTGAGGCAAGTTCTATAATTGAATTCAAAAAGATTGATGAATAGCCAGACCCATTCTCTCGGTCAAGATAGTATGCGTAAATACTACTTATGATGTTTTCGTGATGAGATTTACTTATTATTTCAAGAAATCCATTTTCTGGCTCTTCAACCTCAGGTATGTTCAGAGTCAGTAGTTTGAATAAGTATTGTAGTTTGTTTTCCATTTTGATTTTAGCTTGTGCCTAACGGCTCGGCTATGCTGCGTACTGCATTTAGTATTACTAATTTTTCTGCTTACAAAGATATTAAATTATGGAACATAAAGTTCATGTTTGCAACTAATTGTGGTATGCAGTATAGGTATTGTTACCAGCCGTATTTTATAGTATTGTTAGTTCCTTTGATCCAAGCAAGGCAAAGGCTTCTTTAAAATCCGAATTTGCATTATTCCATGTTGATTTAAGTTTTTGTGGTCTTTTAATCCAATTTATAAACTGTCGGCCTTTATGAAATAATTCAGTTTCATCATCGGTTAAATTCATCAAAGTTTGTGTATTATTGATAACTTTTTCAAGTGTTATCCTTTCCCTTGTCAAACGTTTATTATTTAAATGCATTCTTAGAGACAGTTCAAAAAGAGCCGCTTTCTCAAAAACTTCATCAGTCAGGTCTAAATCCTTTATTTCACCATATTCTTTCTTGCAGTCAAAGTAGAATTGTTTTAGTGAAGCACCTATTTTGATTAGTCTAGCAGCATCAAAGTCGCTTTCTTTAATACTTGTTTCAGTATTAAAATTTCCGTTTTTATAGACTACAATATAATCAATTTCTTTTCCAATCATTTCTAGAAATCCGAAAAAGTCACCATGCCTAATTGCAGCAAATTCTTTACTAAACATGGATATCCTAAGATTGTTTTTGAGGACCTTATACATGTACCCTACAGCAACTTGAACTATCAATTTCATTTTTTCTTGTTTTAACTCTCAAATGGTCAGGTATGTTGAAAAATCAATTATGTAATACCAAAATTAAATTCTAATTATATAAAGCCCATTTCAAGCATTCATAATGATAATATAAATCTCGTTCTGGATTGAAATATAGATTCTCCATTCGATCAATCTTTCTACAACCTAAGCAAAAAGCTTCTCCTGGTTTATTTTCAATTTTTTCAAAACTGCCTATTGAAGTCTCAATAGTTCTTAAATCAGTTTCTTTTATATGCTCTGAGTCTGACAGAGTTGGATATAGTTCTGCTTTTTTTAGATTGTATTTTTCTTTTGTCAAGACACCCTCGTCAAGTAAAAATTTTAAGTCCTTTAACTTTTCAATCTTGTCTTTTTCATTCACAGGAGTTTCATAATTTCTAATATTCTTTGATGTCTCTTTTGGTTTTGCCACAATTGCATAAATAATTCCAATAATTGGGATAAAGATTGAAATCAAGAGTGTTGTACCAAAAGGTGCTTTTCTGCTTTCTGCAATCATAAGTGCAATTATAATTAAGATAATCCACGTTATTATATATCCCATATTTGTTTTTTTTAATTGTTAAATCAAAAGTCAATTTGTCATTGCTGGATTCAAGGTTCTATCGCTACAAATGTTATTTTTCTGAATGATCATCA
>JAOZLT010000337.1 GCA_029934675.1 Candidatus Altimarinota bacterium
TAGAAGATTGGAAATTCGTCATTCGATACCTTTTGGAAATTGGTTATTCGAAATTCTAAATTGTTCATTAAAACGGGGGTGGTTTGGATTGGTTGGGTTTGGGAGTAATTGTGTATGAATCAAAAATGATAAATCAAAAATCACAAATTAAGAATTAATTTTCGATACCTTTTGGCCTGCGACAAGCTCAGCCGAATCGAAATTGGAAATTGGTTGAAATTATATCCAAAAATATACGAATTATTTGCCTTAATCTAAAAAGGTTGCTAAGATATAAAAATCCACCCTCTGAAATAATTTTGCCTATGTTTATACCTACAGATGTTACAATTGATAGTATTATCAAAAAGGCAAAAAGTTATCTGCCTTCTCTTGATGAAAAACGAGTAAAATATGCCTTTGAATTTGCTAAGAATGCCCATAGAGGACAATCAAGGGCTTCCGGAGAACCTTATATCAAACACCCGTTAGAAGTAGCTGACATTCTCATCTCCCTTAAACCCGATGAAGACTCTATTGTAGCAGGGCTTTTGCATGATGTTTTGGAGGATACTCCTGTTAAGTTGGATGAACTGAGAAAAATATTCGGAGAAAATATTGTGCCATTATTAACGGGGTTGGAAAAGTTGGGTAAAGTACATTATCGCGGTGAAGAAAGGCAGATAGAGAATTTGCGTAAAATGTTCTTGGCAATGGCAAAAGATATTCGCGTAATACTCATTAAACTCGCGGATAGACTACACAACATGAGAACCCTTCATTATCTTCCCTCAGAAGATAAGCGCAGAAGAATAGCAAAGGAGACTCTAAATGTTTATTCCCCTATCGCTTCCAGACTTGGTATATTTAAGATTAAAAATGAATTGAATTCTTTGTGTTTTCAACATCTGTATCCAAAAGATTTTGAACGCCTTTCAAAAGAGCTTGAGGAAATGGTAGGTGAACAAAATACTACAATAAAAAATAGTAAATCGATACTCCAAAAAATACTTAAACAATCAGGAATAAACTCTAGTATAGAGGGGAGAATAAAAAATCCATACAGCATATTTAAAAAACTGAAGAAAAAAGATAAAAATTATGTATCTGAACTTTATGATATTTTTGCATTAAGAATAATTGTTAAAGATGAGGCTCAATGTTACCAAACACTTGGCATGGTGCATAAAAACTGGACACCTCTTTCAAGGCGTTTTAAGGACTACATAGCTGTTCCTAAAACCAATGGCTACCAAAGCCTACATACAACTCTTATAGGTCTATGCCCTAAGTTAAACAATCAACCAATTGAGGTACAAATCCGCACTAAAGATATGAACGATGTGGCTGAATATGGTATTGCCGCACATTGGCATTACAAAGAGCATCGTGGCTCGGTTGCAATAGAACAAGATAAGTTGGGTTGGGTACAGAATCTTGTTGACCTTCATGAAAGTTTGAAAAATAATTCTGAATTTATTGAATCTTTAAATGTGGATATTTTTCATGACCGTATTTTTGTTTTAACACCAAAAGGTGATGTTCTGGACCTTCCTTACAATGCCACTCCTGTGGACTTTGCATATAGCATTCACACAAATGTTGGACATCGATGCAAAGGAGCAAAAGTAAATGGTAGGATTGTTCCATTGGATTATAAATTAAAGAATGGACAAGTAATTGAAATCATTACCGGTAATATTGAACAACCAAATAGATATTGGCTCTCTTTTATCGCTACAGCAAGCGCAAAATCACACATCAAACAGTGGTTTAATATGCAGGATAGTGACAAAATTCTAAAAATAGGAAAAGACCTAATTAACAAAAAGCTGAAACAATTCGGAAAGCCTGCGCTTAATCCAAATTTAAGTATATTTAAAATTTATGAAGGCTCAAAACTTTCTATCAAGGAGCGTGAAAATATTGTAGAAAGAGTTGGAAATGGATCACTTGTACCTTTGGATGTGATAAAAAAAGTTGTTAAAATTGAAAAGATGATGAAAGAGTCATCTAAAGAAAAAATGGCAAAAGAAGTATTGGCTGAAAATGTGAATTTTGAGGAGAAAAAACCTGAAATATTAATAACCGGTGAAAAAGGTCATAAAACACGAATTGCATCTTGTTGTATGCCAACACCCGAACATGCGATTATAGGCTATATAACCAGAGGAAAGGGCGTAACTATTCATAGACAAGACTGCAAAGTTCTAAATGGATTAGATAGCACCAGGCTAATAAAAACTAGCTGGAATACTAAAAAAATGCCCAAATATACAGCTAAACTAAAAGTTGAGCGTCGTTCACGGCTTGGCTTATTAAGAGATGTTGCGGATATATTTGTACAAAATCAATTACCGATAATGGATATTGAAAATGTGCGTAAAGGAGAATCTTATCAAGGGCATTTTTTGATAACCGCAAGTATGGATAGTTTTGATACGCTGAACAAGGTGATTAGGGAGCTGGAAAATGTTGATGGGGTATTTTCTGTTAAGGAAATTGACTGATTACGTTGAGGCTACGTTGAGGCTACGTTGAGGCTACGTTGAGGCTACGTTGAGGCTACGTTGAGGCTACG
>JAOZLT010000059.1 GCA_029934675.1 Candidatus Altimarinota bacterium
TTATCTAAAAAAAAGTAAACACAGTTAAGTCAGGTTCTCTAATGAACTAATACAGATTATGTATACAAAAAAGAAGATATTTAAAAAAAACTATTCCTTTTATAAATTTTCCCTGTTAAAATGGACTCGATATAAATTTAAAACGGTTTAATAAAAGTAATTATTATGAAACAAAAACAACAAATAATCATTCTAGTTGTTATAATCGTCCTGATGGCTTTAGTATGGATTTTTTATATGAAAGGGAATGTATCTACCACCCCTAATTCATCTGCTCCAGTAGTCAGCGAAAAGAATGACAAATTCATTCCAGAGTTAAATAATACATTAGAAACTTCTGTAACTGTAATAGCCCCAACAACTCCACCAGCTGGCAATCAGTAGAAAATGAATCCACATTCAAGCTAAAAATTGTCGATATATTCACTTACTATTGACAATTTTTGATATACATGATAAATTATTATCCTTTATTCATTAGAATAAAAACTATAAAGCCCAAAGTTGCCGCCCTAACGACACAAAGTTAAGTAGCACATGGGCTTTTATTAAAATTTGCAATCCTATATTTACTAATAACGCTTCTCCCGAAGATTATTATGAAACGCTATATATGTGGATTTTTATTTATTATATTTTTAACATTTAGCCCACTCATTTCAATTGCGGAAAACATATCAATTGAAGAAACTATCGCTGAATCAACAACAGAGTTACCTGTCCAAGCGGAAGTTAGTCAAGATGAACAAGTAGAGCCATATAACGAAGAAGTTGAGCCACAATCAGATTCTACATGCTTAATCATAAATGAAATAATGATAGGCTCGGAAGTAAATCCAGAAAAAGATAGCTGGCTTGAGTTTTATAACCCATCAGATCAAGAAATAACAATGGAAGGGTGGCAAGCTAAAGGTATAACAGCAGGAGGAAGATGGGTAAATATAGTAAGTGATTCAACTCTTTCAATACAACCTGATGAATATTTCATATTATCCTATTATTCCAATAGCAGATACTCAGCCCTAGCTGTTAAACCTCAAGCACAAAAATCGTCACTCCTTTTATTTGGTCCAGAAATCAATATTGAGATAAAAAATCCCAATGGAGATATTTGCGATACAGCCATCTTCAATCACGAAACATCGGATGAATTCAGGTCATATGAACGAAATGACGATGAGTGGCTAAAATCAGAACGTCAGATAAACCTCAAAGACGGATTAGCAAAAACATATGCCACACCAGGCATTGGTGTTGAACCCGACACCGAAAGTGGAGATAACCAACCCCACAATGAAGATGATACCGAGGAGGATTCAACCGACACTGAAGATACGCAAAATCCTACACCTCCTGAAGAAAACGAAAACGATGATACTCAACCATCACCGCCTGAAAGCGAGGATAATAATCCTCGCCCAACCGAACAACCAACCAACGAACTACCATCTTCAGACACCCCCACCTACCAATCCCTTTTCCTTATCAACGAATTTATGCCAAATCCTGAAGGAACTGATACAGAAAATGAGTGGATTGAACTTTTTAACCCAACCAATTCTCCTATAAATATAAAAGGTTGGTATTTAGATGATGCGGACGGCGCCAGTAATCCGAAAAAATTTGTTGAAAGAACTGTTATCGCACCAAATACATACCTAGTTATAAAAGAACCATATCTGAAGCTCTCACTAAAAAACAGTAATGATGAAGTAAGGCTACTCAATCCAAATAAGGAGATATCCGAAGTCATCAGTTATTCAGACGCCAAGGAAAATATTTCATACTCAAAAAAATCTGACGGAACTTTCACATGGACCAACAAAGCCACTCCAGGATCAAAGAATCAATTTCCACCACCACCAAAAGCTTATCTTCCCGACACCATATTATTTCAAAGCATAATCCCAAACCCTGACGGCAAAGATTCTGGCAATGAATCGATTATCCTGAAAAATAATATAAATGAAGAAGTCGATTTGAGTATGTGGAAACTCAGAAATCAGAAAAACAAGGATTACAATTTGGAAAATTTGATAATAAACCCCTTTGAAAAACTCACATTAAATCCATCAGAGATTGGATTAGGCCTTGCAAATAAATCCGACCAACTAAGCCTTATCGATCCCATGGGTAATTTAATAGATAGAATTTACTGGATAGAAGCAAAAAGCGACCAGGTAATTTACAAGCCTGATTACTTTCAGGACGGACTTAGAGCAAAGGTCACTAATATTGTTGATGGAGATACCTTTGACGTAACTATTGATAGCGAAAAATTCAGAATTCGGCTAATCGGAGTAGATACACCAGAAACCGTACATCCTACAAAAAGAGCTGAAGAATCTGGAAAAATTGCAAGTAATTATCTAAATAATTTACTAACAAACAAAACCGTATCCCTCAGTTTTGACAACACAAAAACAGATATCTACAACCGCCTACTGGCATATGTTTATTTGGATAATATTTTAATAAACGCCGACCTGATAAAAAATGGATATGGATACGCATACACCAAATACCCATTCAAATATCAGAATGTGTTCGTAGAATACGAACAAACCGCAAAAGAATCAGGAATCGGAATATGGTCCGTAGGGGACGCATTTTTGCATCCCAAAAAACCAACAACCGACAACCCAAACCCAGACCCCAATACAAACCCAAACCCAGATACAGTAAATGATGTAAAACTGGTAAATGATGAAAATACAGTAAAAATCGAAAACGAAAATACACATCCTCAACAAAACTGCCCCACCACTGGATTAGCCCTCGAATCTATCCTCCCAAATCCACAAAAAGGTGAAGCTATCGAATATATCAAAGTAAAAAACATATCCGACAACACAATCTGCCTAAATGGATGGCAATTGGATGATATGACCGATGGAGGTTCTAAACCTTTTACAATCAAAGGTGGTGGTATTCAACCTGGTGGCATCCGAACTTTCCGAAAAACCGAAACCAAAATCACTCTAAATAACAAAGATGATTGCGCTTCTTTAATAAACCCTGATGACGAACCAATAGACCGTATCTGCTACGGAAAAACCCACAAAAACGAAATATTTACCCACGAAGGTGGCAATTGGATCCCAAAGCCAAAATCCAAAAAAAATCCAACGAAATCCACCAATGTCAAACAAAATCCACCAAAATCCACCCGCAATACCACAGAATTCCAATGGGAATTCAAAAACGAAACCTTAAATGGAGAAATCGTTTTTGTATATGAAGAAGGTAAAATCCTCTATCTCAAAAACGATAAAAAAGTTATCCCTGTTTCTTACGCCAACAGCCAAGTCAGCATATCGGAAACAAAAGAGTTTCTGGATTTAAATTCGGAAGTTCAACTAGATATAAAATCATCACCAAACGAAAATCAGCTTATCGGAATAAGTCAAAACAACACCCATAAACTCAACACTGAAAACGAGCCATTCTTCACTAAAGTTACGGAGCCTCACCCAACCATACCCACCGAACTCAAATACCTCCTCGGCTTATTGTTGGTAATCGGAGGACTATATATTTTAAAAAAGAAGTTTTAGACTTGAGACCTACCTTTGCCGACAGGCAGGCTTGCGACTTGAGATGTGAAACTGTAAAGTGCTTACGCAATAAACACAAAAAATATGCTCACATACATCCTATTTATAGTCGGCTTCATATTCTTAGTTAAAGGCGCAGATTATTTAGTAGAAGGTTCAAGTTCAATTGCAAAACGTATTGGTGTCTCAGACCTTGTTATCGGTCTCACAATCGTTTCTTTAGGAACATCAGCACCTGAGCTACTTGTTAATATAATTGCATCATTTAAGGGTAATGCAGACATTGGGATGGGCAACATTATAGGTAGTAACATCTCCAATATACTTCTGATTCTTGGTATCTCAGCAATTATTTACCCATTACAAATCAAAAAACAAACAACCTGGAAAGAAATCCCAATGAATATTCTTGCGGGAATAATGCTTTTAGTAATGGCAAATGATGTTTTTTTTGATGGAGCGACATCATCCACATTAAGCAGAGTTGAAGGAATAATATTAATGATTTTCTTCATCAAATTCATGCATTACACAATTGGATTAGCAAAAGCTAGCAAAGAAAAAAATGAAGAGCAACATAAATATTCAATTCCAAAAGCATTATTAATGACAATTATTGGTATTATAGGATTAGCTCTTGGTGGCCAGTGGGTAGTAGATGGAGCAATTGCTATTGCGGCAAATTTTGGACTAAGCGAAAGCTTGATAGGATTAACAATAGTAGCAATCGGCACGTCACTTCCCGAACTCGCTACATCCGCTGTTGCAGCATACAAACACAAAACAGATATTGCTATTGGCAATATAGTTGGCTCAAATCTCTTTAATATTTATTGGGTACTCGGTTTAAGTGCCTTCATCAAACCAATGCCATTTAACCAAACTATTAATACAGACATAATGGTATTCATCTTTGCTGCAATAATGCTTTTTGGCTCAGCTTTTATTGGCAAAAAAAAATATATTGATAAAAAGGAAGGAGTTGTATTTATCCTTGCGTACGTGGGATATATAGCGTTCTTGATTGTAAGAGGCTGATAAATTAATTCAGAATTCAGAATAACCAATTTCCAAAAGATTTCGAACCTCACCTACTGGCAAACAGGTTTCTAATATTGAAACATTATTTGGAAATTGGTTATTCTGAACTAGTCATTTAATAGTAGTTTCTTGCGAAAATGCACGATTTTAATTAAACTGACTCTGATGAAAACCTTATTCAAATTCTTAATCACCAAAATCCTTGCCTTCCAGGCAAGGAGGTACTTAAAAAAACACCGCGTTCAGGTAATAGCTGTAACAGGAAGCATCGGAAAAACCAGTACCAAAGAAGCTATTTATCATATTTTAAAAAACAGATTTAAGATTTATGCCAGCCCACAAGGTTTTAATACAAATTTAGGTGTTAGTTTAGCTATTTTACAGGAAGAAAAATCTGGCTTCAGCTCTCCGATTATATGGTTCAAAATTTTAAAAAGAGCTTTTTTTGATAAAAAGAAAATCTACCAAAAAATAGTAATTGAAATGGGTGCAGATAAACCTGGCGATATCAAGAAGCTCACCAAAATCGCTAAACCAAAAATCGGAGTTATCACAAACATAAACCCAGTTCATTTAGCTAAAGGACAATTTAAGGATTTGGAAGATATCCGCAAAGAAAAAAACAGTCTCATAAAAAATATGACCAGCAATTGTATAGCTATTTTAAATTATGACGATCCACTTGTAAGAAGTATGGATACTGGCAGCGAAAAAGTCAGCTATGGCACCAAAATGGATATGGATGTAAGTGCTTTTGATATAGAAACTTTAAATACAGCAACCAAATTCACAATCAGCCACAAAGGCGAGGATCATAAGTTTAAAGTCCCAGTTTTAGGAAGCTTTCAGGTTAATATCTTACTGCCCGCTATTGCTGTTGCTCTCAAGCTCGGAATGAATTTAAAAGAATGTAATGAAGCACTTAAAAATTTCAAATTACCACCGAGTAGGATGAATCCAATCCCAGGTATAAATGATTGTTCGATTATAGATAGTTCATACAACGCCTCGCCAACAAGTATGACAAAGGCATTGGAACTATTAAGCGAACTAAAAGCTGATAGAAAAATTGCAGTATTAGGAACTATGAATGAATTAGGAGACATAACAAAAGAGGCACATCTGACCTTAGGTGCCCAAGCAGTTCATGTTGCCAAAATATTAGTAGCAATAGGCCCAGAAGCAGCAACAATCAAGCAAGGTGCTGTAGATGCAGGAATGCAGGAAGATAATATCTACACATTCTTCGATTCCGAAGATGCTGGACACTTTCTCAAGACTTTTCTAACCGCTAAAGACTTAATTCTTGTTAAAGGTTCTCAGAATAAAGTACGCATGGAACGGCTTGTTAAATTAATAATGGGACACCCCGAACAAGCCGGTATATTATTGTGTAGACAAGATGATGCTTGGGAGAAAATATAATTACTTATGATTTCTAATTTGTAAATTAATTTAACGTTTATAAAAACAAGTTTTAATTATATATTATGACTTTAACCAAAAATGAGAAGGAAATTTTAAAATCAATTGTTGTAGCTTCAGAAAATGATCCCAACAAACCAGAGTTTCCGGCAGATAACCCTAAATTCCCAGCCACTCCAACATACAAAATTAAAATTCCGGAATTTTCTGACATCTGGATAAAAGATGAAAGTTATAATCCGACTGGAACCCATAAAGACCGTATGGCCTGGGAAATTGTTGTAACTTATAGAAATTTTCTACTAGCCAAAAAAAGAAATCAAATAAAAGGAAAACTTCCATCAATGTCAATAATTTCATCTGGCTCAGCTGCTATTGCCATCCAAACTCAACTAAAAAAATATAACCTTCCAAATCTCAAGGTGTTAGTTGATATCAATATTGATTCAAATGTCCTCAAATCCATAAAAAAAATAGGTTGCAAAATTTATAAAACAAAATTAAATAAAAAACCATTTAACTGGAAGGAAATCTTAGCTTTAACTCACAATCCAAATGGCTTTGACATCACATCAAATGAAGCCTTTGATCCAACTACAAAATTTTATGATTGGCTAAGTTATGAAATTATAAACTCTTCACCAGATTATTGTTTTATTCCTTTCGGAACTGGAAATTTATTTGAAAATGTCTTAAATATCAACAAAAAAGAGATTTCAACTCAAAATCATGACCCCAGATTTAAAGGAAATATAGAAATATTAAAAAAATGTAATTTTTTAGGAGCCACAACAAACAATCCTAAGTCTAAAGCAGATAAATTATATTCTCCCCATTTACCATTTGTCCATTTTGATGAACAATGGATTAAGCTATATCGTCATACAGGATTTTGTGGTTCAGAATCCAATGTTATCTCAACTAAAGAACACTTTTTTGACAAAGCTTTAAAGCTTACTAAATCACAAAAAATAAATTGTGAACCTTCAGGTATTGCCGGACTAGCACTTCTTCTTCAAATGAAAAACAAAATTCCTAAAAACAAAAAAATTCTAATTGTTAATACGGGTAAAACTAAATATTAAATAACAATTAGTAATTAAAAAGTAATAATAAATGATAAATTCAAAAAAACCTGAACTAAAAAGCAAAGGTTTTTTTGAAACTCCCACCAAGAACGAAACCGCAAAGCCTGTCGAAGTTTAGCAAAAGCTAAACGAAGATAGGTTAAAACGTAGAAGTCTAACATCCTAAATAAAATTAAAAAACTAGACGGCTACACTCTAACAAAACGACGTCTCAACCAACTAATTCACTCTCCATAGTAAACTACAAAGGACGAAAATCAGAAGAAACAAGGGGTCTATACTCACAAATGTCAATCCATTCTCCATAGCAAGCTACAAAGGACAAAAGCAAAAGCAAGAAATAAACTTTTATTTTGTTTTGAAAGAAAAACGCAACCCAACCATCCCGAAGGACAGTCAAAGGTTACAAACCTCACCTACACAAACCGAAAGCTAAAAGCCACGGAAAGCGAAAGGTAAGAAAAGCGGAAACGCAATCAGTGAGAGAAGATTGCCCAAGACAATAAATCAATTAGTAATTCGCATTTCGCATTCAAAATATCAAATGCAAAATTATCAATGCTAATTTGAATCAAAAATCACAAATGTAAAATCTGAAATGACATAGTTTTCCTAGGCAAACTCTTCTCACTGAGAGTTTTTAATAGTGAGATTAAACTGCCTAAGACACTAGAATCTAAACCGAGAACTACCTCATAGTAAACTACAAAGAAGTATAGTTTTAATTTTTGTTTTCCTAGACAGATTACTCTCACTATCGGACAGTAGGATCAAACTGTCCAAGGACATGAAACCGAAACAGAAGTTTTGATTTTTGTTTTCTTGGGCAGATTGTTCCCACCGTCAGCTATTTGTAAATGATCATCTTTTTCTTAGTGTTCATATCATTATAGCAAATTTTTATAACCATTGCAATGCTTTTTTGCTTCAGATATCTCACACCTCCCTAGGGATGGGTCAGGAGTTTTTTTAGGGGATTAAATTTCTCACCCATAAATCTTAGCTATGCGATATAAAAAGAATTTCTTATCTAGCACACCACGTACGAAACTCTCCAACCCAAGAATTGAGGTATCTAGGTTAAATTTTCAAACAACGTAAGTTAATCTCTGTAAAATTGTTTATACGTTTCCCCCCTGATTCTTAACATAGTTAGGGATTACCTGCTCATTTGCATATTGTTCAACTGTATTAATGTGGTATCCGCTAAATCACAAACAACAACCCCATCCGCCTGCCTACCAACATGCAAATCCGAGAGTGATAGTAGGAGAAAAGGAGTTCTTGCTCCAAAAATCAATCTGCGAAATCTATATAATCCTTTAATCCGGAAAATCGGGGTTCAGATAATTAAGATAGGCTGTTTTTTATCATTAGAAAATGACTTA
>JAOZLT010000338.1 GCA_029934675.1 Candidatus Altimarinota bacterium
TTCCCACAAGGCCCGATGCTCATGATTGTTTATCTGAATGGAAAATTCATAGAAGAAGAACGGGCTCACATTTCCATTTGGGATGCCGGGTTTCTTTTTGGGGAAGGAATCTTCACCACCTTACGCCTTTTCCGGGGCACAGCCGTGGATATTGATGAGCACTGGCAGCGCCTGCAGCATCAAGCCCGCTCCCTGGACATCCCCTTCCCCATCACCCTTGCGGAAACCAGCCGCATCACAGCCACTCTTGTTAACCAAAATGCATTGCAGAATACTGATTCCCGGTTACGCATCACCTTGACCCGGGGAGGCGATCCGGACAATCCTTTGCCAGTGGCTCCCAGCTCCGGTCAACTCCCCACAGTTCTGTTCACCATCCGGTCCCTGCCCGCAACCATTGACGAAGCCGGCAAAGAAGGAATCGCGGCCATCACTCTTGGCGCAGAATTCCTTCGGGCTCATGCCCCTCAATTGAAATCCCTGAACTACCTGCCCTCAATATTGGCCTTGAGGGAGGCTCGAATTCGCGGCTGCACCGAAGCCGTGGTCCTGGATGAAAATGGATTGATTACCGAAGGTGCAACCAGCAACATCTTCATCATCAAAAACGGCAACCTTTTGACGCCTGCCAATACCGGCAGCATTTTGCCCGGTCTGACCCGACGGCGCATCATGGCCATTGCGCAACAGAACACCCTGACCTGCATTGAAAAGGATCTGGATCGTGACGATCTTGAGAGTGCTGATGAGATTTTCCTTTGCAACAGCATTCGCTTAATTGTTCCGGTGATTCGCCTGGATGAGACCCAGGTGGGCGATGGACTGCCCGGGCCCATCACCCAACAAATAAGGGCATGGTATAACACTGCCATGCAGCAAAAGTAAATTCGGTAAAAACAAACGCCGACCTCATGAAATAAGGTCGGCGTTCTCTATTTTAAACCCTCAAATTCCAGAAAAATCTAGAAATCGAAGCTGGTATCCTGGGCCTTGAAGGACGAGGAGTTAAAGTCCTCTTCCTCCACTGGAGGCAACTCGTTTTTAACTTCCCTGGGAGGAGGACCGGCCAGGGCAATTTCGTCTCTCATGGAGGCCAAATCCGTGTAGCGATCAGCGGTGGCGATCAGGTCGGTGCTGGTCATTTCGCGCAGGGCGCAAACTTCCACATGCAGACCTCTGCGGCCGAGGGCTTCTACCAGAGGCCGGAAGTCGCCGTCGCCGGTGCAGAGAATGATGGAGTCCAATTTGGGAGATAATTCCAGGGCATCAATGGCCAATTCCATGTCCAGGCTACTGCGCACGCTGCGGCCGCCCTGTTCCATTTCGTTGAACGATTTGATTTCCTTGATGACAACCTTGAAGCCGTTCAGGCGAAGGAAATTGATGAAATCGATCTTGCCTTCGGACTGTGCACTGACCGCTGTGTAAAAGTAGGACCGAACCAGACGGCGGGGGCCGGCAAGTTTACGGCAAAGCTTCAGATAATCCAGACGCATGTTCAAATGCTTGGCACTGTAATGAATGTTCTCACCATCAATAAAAATGGCAACGCGATCACTTGGACTTGGCGTGTACATATTGTTATCACCTTTTTTTTCATGACATCGGGTCGGTGAGCCGACCAGCTAGGCGAGTGATCAGTAGGAACTGCCAATCTTTGACTTTATATAAATCCAAATACAATCAAACAGATCCTCTGCTAACGGAATGATAGGCTTAAGGCACAAATCACGCAACGAATTATTGTTCCTCCACAAAGTCCGGTTTCTTTGAAAGTGCCTTGATGGACCGGGAAAAATCCCAATCCCGCCGCCCTGTTTGCAACCACTGCATCCCCAGTGTTGCAAGGCGATAATAAGTAGGTAAAACCAAAAGAGTTAACAGCGTACTGGAGGCAAGCCCACCGCTGATGGCCCGAGCCATGGGATAGTATTCAGCTCCTGCTATGTTGGCTCCGTGAAAAACGGCCAAAGGCAAAAGCCCCAATATCGTCGTCCCGGCGGTCATGAGAATGGGCCGCAATCGCTCCCCACAAGCTTCCACAATAGCATGATCCAGACTGAGGCCGTCTTTGCGCCTGGTATTGATGTGATCAATCAAAACAATGCCGTTGTTCACCACCACTCCGATCAGAATCACAATCCCAATCATGGCCATCATGTTAAACGGAGTACCGGTGGCCATCATCAGCCAGAATACACCCAGGGAAGCAAAAGGCACGGTGCCCATGACCACCAGGGGATAGAGCAAAGACTCAAAGAGACTGGCCATCACAAAGAAGACACAAGCCAGGGCCAGGAGCATGTTGATGCCCATGTCGCTTTGCTGTTGCTGAGCGCGAACAATATTGGACCCAAAATTCCAATCGTAACCAAGGGGAAGATCCATTCCATCCATCAGAGGCCTGATTTTTTTCAAAACATCATCCAGTTTTTCGCCATCCCAGGTACCGTTGATGGTGATGCCGCTTTTCTGATCCTGCCGAAAAATCCGTTCGGGACTTTTCCCGAATTGAAAGTCAGCCACCTGCCCCAGCTGGATTGCCTGGCCATC
>JAOZLT010000339.1 GCA_029934675.1 Candidatus Altimarinota bacterium
ACTCGGGCGCCTGGCGTGTTGTGGCACCCTGTACCGAGCATGCATTTCCACCTGAGATATGAGGACGGGATTGCCGATACCTCAGCATGAAGGGGTCTTTTAGGTGTTGTGTCGAGACATGGCGGAACTATGTCCGATCTACTGTCAGTACTGTTTCGTGTAAAATGAGGACATGTTTCATGTTAGCTCCACGCCTATTTTCGGTCCTTGCGATGGCGCTCATCGCGTCACCCGTCTATGGCCAAATTGCGAACGTTCCGTCAGCGGATCAAGGTATCTCGCTTGAACTGTCGAGTGAACTCACTGAAGATGAGAACTCCGGTTGCGCCGGTAAGCAAGACGAGTGTTTCGGTTGCTGCAACTGTTGTGATGGCTGGATGCACAGGTGGGATGATTGCAAATGGGTAAAATTGGGTGCCGGACTTCGCACCAGCTACAACGCTATCAATAACGGAGCCACCAACGGAACTTCGACCTCCGCCGACTTCGCAATTGACAATATGCGGATCTACTTGAGCGGTCAGGGGCATGAACGGATCGGATTCGAGCTTAATACGGATATACACAATGCCCAATTCGCTGACCTTGGCGCAACGCCGTTTGAAGACGGCGGAGATATTCGCATTCTCGACGCCGTGATCAAGCTAAAGTTGACAGACCACATCAACCTTTGGGCTGGACGTTTTCTCCCTCCGAGTGATCGCTCGAACTTAAGCGGCCCGTTCTACCTCAATGCATGGTCATTCCCCTACACTCAATTTGGTTATCCAAACATCTTCCAAGGTCGCGACGATGGTGCAGCTCTCTGGGGCCAATTTAACGAAGGCCAATTCAAATGGCAAATTGGTGCTTTTGAAGGCAATCAGAACCAGCCGCAAGGCGATGACGATCTTATGTTGACAGGCCGCCTCGTGTTAAACTTGCTTGATCCAGAACCAGGGTACTACAACGCAAGCACCTATTATGGCGAGAAGGAAATTTTCGCGATTGGCCTCTCCTTCATGCATCAAGATAACGCGGTCGGGGTCCCAGGTGACGCCCGGAGTTTCACCGGCTGGAATCTCGATGTGTTGTTTGAGACGAAACTTGCGAATTGCGGTGTCGTGACGCTCGAGGGTGCTTACTACGACTTTGATGACAACGACGCAGCAGGTGTCGATACCGGCGGACTGTTCACACCAGTCGCTCGGCAGGGCCAGAGTTTCTTCATTTTGGGCAGCTATTTGATTCCTAGGAATGTCTCGATCGGTTGCCTTGACGGTCGCTTTCAGCCATACGTCCGATACCTGGACTATGACCGAGATTTTGGCACAGCCGCCTCGTTCAATGAGGGACTTGACGTTGGGTTGAACTACATTATGGATGGTCATAATGCTCGCATTACGGCCGTCTATGAACAGCGCAATGCTCAGGGTGGTGCGGAAGTCGATGGATTCCGAATCGGTACTCAAATTCAATTCTAGGACGAGAACTTAAATCGCAAACAGTTCAGCTTGATCTGTATGGGCGGTGCACGGCTTCTCTAGCCAACGCGTGCAGGTAACGGACCGAACCTCCGGTTGTTGCCTGCACATTTTTTTGCGCGCGTTGCGCCGCTATGGACTGGCGTTTGCCTGCTTCATGGGCAAACGAGGCCTGAAAAAAAGGCAGTATCTCTCGACAGGATACAATTTCATGCCATCTGATCGCCGCAACTCTTTTTATGGCAACACCTTACATTCAGTACGGTGAGACGCATGCATTCTTTGGAACAATAGTTGCAGTGGATGCTAGCAGAATCGTTGCTCCGTCGATTTTATCAGATTTCGAGAGCAATTGTTCGGTTTGCGTCAGGCAGCGTTTAGGCGGTCTGCTCCATTGTTGTGAGTGGCGCGTTGCTCGATCAGAACGATTTTCGATTAGGAGAGCTTACGATGTGGGATGCAAAAGGCTTACTGACGGCGGTTTTGCTTGGTGTTGCTCTATGCATTTGTGGATGCAGTACTGATGTTGAGGGTCCATCGGACGCAACCGACGGGGGCGAAACGGTCAAGATTGGCGTGCTACATTCACTCAGCGGGACGATGGCGATTTCGGAGACATCGTTGAGGGATGTCGTATTGATGGCTGTTGAAGAGATAAATGCCGCGGGCGGCGTACTCGGAAAACAGATTGAGCCAGTGGTGGTTGATCCTGCTAGCGATTGGCCTCTCTTTAATGAAAAAGCCAAGGAGTTGATTACGAGCCACAAGGTTGCGGCCACATTTGGTTGCTGGACATCGGTGAGTCGCAAATCAGTACTGCCGACTTTTGAAGAGTACAACCAGCTGCTGTTTTACCCCGTTCAATACGAAGGTGAAGAACAGTCGTTAAACGTGTTTTATACTGGCGCATCGCCCAATCAACAGCTCATTCCCGCAGCCAAGTATATGAAGGACGAAGATTACAAGAAGTTCTATTTGCTCGGTACGGATTATGTCTTTCCGCGTACGGCGAACAAAGTCCTCAAGGCGTATTTGCTTTCCGTAGGCGTACCTGAGGAAAACATCGCCGAAGAGTATACGCCGTTTCT
>JAOZLT010000340.1 GCA_029934675.1 Candidatus Altimarinota bacterium
CGTGCTAACTTCTCAAACCTCTTAGCTCAAACAAAATCAATTGCAACAGCTCCTCAAGGTGAACTTGGTGGTAAAAATGCTGTTCAAGTTGGACTTGGCTCAACTGTTAGCTCAATGACTACAATTTTTTCTCAGGGTTCTATTCAAAATTCTGATAAAAATACAGATGTAGCAATCCAAGGTGATGGATTTTTCATAGTATCTCCAGATGGTGGTAATAGCTATAAATACACTCGTGCAGGTGATTTTAAATTTGATGCAAATGGTAACTTTGTGGATAATAATGGTTTCATTGTTCAAGGTTGGGTAAGAGATGATGTTACTGGAAAAGTTGATGCAACTGCTCCAATTGAAAATATTGAAATTCCACCAGGGCTTACAACTCCTGCAAGCCCTACTGCTGAAGTGGTTTTAAAAGCAAACCTTAATGCAGGAACATTAGTTGAAAGTTTTTCTCCAGCTTATGCAGTTTCTAGTGGTACACCTGTTAATCCTTTTACAAATGTGCTTCCAGCCGCAGATGAAAATGGTTTACCAATTGAATCTGGTAATCTTGGAGTTATGTTCAATGATGCAGGTGAAGCTTTTTCTCTTCAAGATGGACAAGGTATTTGGATGTCATTTGCAAATGCTGAGTACACAGGTAATTCAGTTGTTGCAAGTGATGGTTATTTAGCAACTAATGGACTTGCTGAAACTTATACTTTCGATACTGCTGTTGCTGATGGAGAAACTATTAGTGTTATAGTTAATGGTACTACTTATTCAGCAACTTTTGATAGTGGTGATGCCTTATTAGATACGGCAGAGGAAGTTTACGATGCTTTAGGTGCTGCTGTTGAAGCTGGAGAGCCTGTTCTTTATTCAAATGCTGCTGAGGCACTTACTTTTACTAATGATACTACTGCCCAAGGTGGTGAAGCACCAGTAACAGTATCTCGTATGAGTAATAATAATGGTACAACAGCAGTTATAGAACAACCAGCTGAATTAGATATTACATTTACCTTAGATGATGGAACAACACAACAAATTACAACTGTTGGTGGAACTGGTGAGGAATCAATAGCTCAAAATGGTTCCAGATTTGTAACAGCAATAAATGCACAAACATCAACCACTGGAATAATGGCTGTATACAATACAACAACAGGTGCAATAGAACTTACAAATTCAAATAGTAATACCGCTTCATCTCATAATATTGACTTGACTGCGAACAATACTAATAGTGGACTTGGAACTACTAGTGTTGTAACAGCATTTACATATACTTATAATTCAACAGGTGGTTTAGGTGGAGCTGGTGGTTTAGATAATGATAAAACATTTAAAACCATATCTGATCTTCGTAATCAAATGGAGATTCAAGCTCAAGGTCAATATGATGATGGTGACGGTAATGTTGAAAGTAATGTTGCTGTGGCTGTTACAGACCAAGGTAAGATAGAAGTTTCTAATTCTGGTGGTGCTGATGATGATTATAACATAGCCTTAGCAGTTACTGCTTATTCTAGTACTAATTCACCAACTGTAACTGAGAATACAAGATTTACAAAAAATATGGAAGCTATGAATGCTACTTTAGCAGCTGGTAGTACTGGTAAAGCATTCTCTCAAAGTTTTAATGCAGCGACTCACTCAAGTTCTATTGATATTTTTGATTCACTTGGTTCAAAGCATACACTTAGAATGGAATTTAGAAAAACAGAACTTAGCGTAACAACTGGTAGTAGATGGGATATGAAAGTTTCTGTTCCTCTACCAGCTACTATTGATAATACAGCTCCAACTAATGAAAGAGGTGGATTTATTACTTTTGGCCCTGATGGGTCTTTGTCAAACTTTGATCCACCAAATGTATCTTTTACAGGTAATAATGGTTCTGCAGCAGATCAACAAGTGAAATTAACATTTGGTACTACTGGTATGTATGATGGTATGACATCTTTTGATAGCCGTTCATCTACATCAGGTATCTCTCAAGATGGTTTTACTGGTGGGGATTTAGTTGGGATTAGAATTGATCAAAGTGGTACTATTGTTGGAAGTTTTTCAAATGGTCGTTCTTTTGGTCTAGCTCAAGTTGGTATGGCTAAATTTACAAATAATGAAGGTCTTGCAACTGAGGGTGGGTCTGTTTATGTACAAACTGCCAACTCGGGTGACCCTATTATTGGTTCAGCAGCTACATCTGGACGTGGATTTATCCAGTCATCAGCTCTTGAAGCATCAAATGTTGACCTTTCTCGTTCACTAACTCAGCTTATTATTATTCAGCGTGGTTATCAGGCAAATGGTAAAACAATTACTACTTCTGATCAACTACTTGAGACTCTAATCGGACTAAAACGTTAGAGTAAATATAATCTTTTAAGTCACCTGTTTTAGGTGGCTTTTCTTCCTTTAATTTCATTACGATATAATTCCTTTAATATTTTATACTAGGAATTTTTATGCAATTCTCTGCACCCCTCAAATCAAACTCTAAAAAAATCATGTTACTTGGTTCTGGTGAACTAGGAAAAGAAGTTATTATCGAAGCTCA
>JAOZLT010000341.1:0-1981 GCA_029934675.1 Candidatus Altimarinota bacterium
CCTTTGCTCTTTCCCAAGTCCGACGCAAAATTAATTTGGGACTGAATGTCTGCAAAATCCCCATGAAAATCATATTCTGGATCAAATAGCATTTTCTGGATCAACGCACCGACATATGGCGCATAGGCAAACCGAGTCAATACATTTGTAGGATAAGAAAACACGCCGGTTGAAGCCATAAACTGGAGCAGGAGAGTTGAACCGCTTCGGGGGTTTCCGATAATACACCCCACCGGCCATTGGGGTTGTGATGGGCAATTAATTGCCATTTGTAACGGGGAAAGCAACTCCTTCAATTCCGATAGCAGTGCATTCAGCTTATCATTGGCGCGAAACTGCTTTGATTTAGAGGCTTCGTTTTCTAAGAATATTGATTTCATGGATTTCTTTCATTGACAGTTATGATAGTATCATTTTTCACCAAACTTCTTGGTGGCTGAAAATTACACGGTCTTGTTATTTGCCGCTTTTTGCACATCAAGAAATTTTTTAATCTCTTCGGGAGAATTGAACATCATTACATCAATAATGGACAAATACGGAATATACTCATAGCCTCTACACGGATACTCAAAAGGCGGTATATTACGAATAGTTAATTTTATTCCTGCTGACTTGAATTTTTTAGGATCATAAATCGCTAGTCCACCAGAAGGATTAACATATTCTCGCGCTCTAAGCTTTTCGGATATTTTCAGAGCCCTATCACCAGGTTCATATATCTCATCAATCTCTAAATTCATTTCTGAAAAATAGTCATATTTGAAGTTTATTCCAAGTATTGAACAAATTTTTCCTAAAACAATTGTATTGAAGCGTGACAATGATTTTTCGTTTATTGACAGGCAATCTTCTGCAATTGAATATGCTTCCTTAAAATAAGGTGCTTTTTTTCGATAGTGATTAAGTTGACCAAGAATTTTAGCTTTCCACTTAGGATCATCAGAAATAACAACGTCCTTTATGAGAACCTTCTGTGTGTGTTTTTTCAGTGGCACAACAATATAATGATATCCTTCTTTTGGATGATGAATTCTGTTCCTGTTCATCCACCCACGCCGGATATATTGAACCACATCAAATACTATCCATTGATCAGAATAGTTAATAAGATCAAAGTAACCTAAGTACGGGAAAAAATACGGCTGCATTAGGCCTAAAGTTTCAATGGTCATTGCCACCATCCTTCTCGAGTTCTAGTTTGCATAAAATAGTTACAATATTTGACATATCATCTAGAGAATAGCGTTGATCACATAATAATGTCATATTATGACGTTGCCAAGCTACGGTAGTTATCAAGAAAGATGCTGAACTCTCATGCGGTGTGGTCACCATTTTTGGTTCAATTGTCTCAGGCAGACCAAACATGCCACCAATAATTTTATTATTACTGTTCAAGTTCAGCCCACCTTTTTTGGATCCATCCCAATAATAATATCACAAATCTTTTTGACATCATCTAAGGCAAGATCAGGGTAATCAGGCAAACAAATTACTTGTTCAGCAATTTTTTCCGCTACCGCAAGATTAGTAGATTTAGCAGAATCAAGGCCCCTATAAATTGGAAATGTGCTGATCAAGGGATAGAAATACCGTCTGCCAAAAATATTATTTTCCTTTAATTCTCCGTATAATTCATCCCTTGATTTTCCATATTTTTCTTGGTCAACAAAAACAGGAAAATAAGAATAATTATGCTTGGTGCCCTTAATATCAATCAAAAACCGAATGCCCTTAACATGCTGTAATTTTTCACGGTATAAATCAGCAACTTCCTGTCTTTTTGCGATATTTTGATCTATCTCTTTTAATTGCAACAATCCTAAAGCAGCCTGCATTTCATTCATCTTTGCATTGATGCCGGGCTGCACCACCGTAACTTCATCAGCAAAACCAAAATTTTTCAAATAATCAATCCGCTTCTTTATTTTATCATCATGACAGATTATAGCCCCTCCTTCCATGGTAGTAAAAACCT
>JAOZLT010000341.1:1991-2547 GCA_029934675.1 Candidatus Altimarinota bacterium
TAAAACTTAATATGGAAAGATCGCCACAATTCAACACCGAGTCACCATTTTTTTTTCACACCAAATGCGTGACAAGCATCATAGATTACCTTAAGACCATAAGTATCTGCTATCTTTTGAATGCTCTCAACATCACAAGGATTCCCATAAACATGAACCGGTAAGATGGCGGTTGTTTTTGGTGTGATGGCGGCTTCAATTTTATCTGGATCAAGATTACAAAAAACCGGATCAATATCTGCAAAAACAGGCTTTATATTGTTCCAGTGCAGGGCATGAGTGGTAGCCACAAAGGTGTAAGGTGTAGTGATCACTTCACCGGTGATTCGCATTACCTGCAAAGCAGCCACCAGCGCCAAGGTACCATTGGTAAACAGGGATATATGTTTGACCCCAAGATAATCAGCTAACTCCTTTTCAAACTGCTGATGAAACTGCCCCTGATTTGTAACCCATTTACTTTCCCATATCTTTTCCAATGATTTAACAAAGTCTTCCAAGGAGGGAAGTGCGGGTTGTGTGACTAAAATTTTTTTCATATAAATTATTTCCTTGT
>JAOZLT010000342.1:0-737 GCA_029934675.1 Candidatus Altimarinota bacterium
AGGCAACGGCTATAACTACCCAATGGAATCAGAGCAATCGGGCGTACAATCGGCAAAAGCTGTATTTTTGGGTTATTCTATTAATCTTAAAAGACCAAACCCTTATGCTCCTTCGGCAGTATCTTTAAGTTTTGCCGTTTCTAATACTGTAAAATATATCAGCCTTGCCACATCTGGCGAAATGGGGCAAAAGATAATGCAAATAATGGGTATATCAGCCCGTTTAGCACACTATCAAAGCGAGGCAATTATTGACGATTGGAACACTCATACACAATCTAACCGTGCAGATCGCATTGTCCGGTACATTGTTACAGGGAATGTATTACAGGCGTTTGCTAAATATAAAGGTAAGTTAGTTAGCTATTCGATGATTGATGGCAGCATTAATAAAGGAATACTTATGCCGGAAAGTTGGAATCCCGAAAGTGAGGAGAGATCAGACTTTGTAATTGTCCCAATTTCTAAAGCAGCGAAAATTATACAAGGTGTTACCCGTGGTAATATGATTTATAACGGCAAGCGCAACATAAGTATAGGGCGTACATACGGAGATGAATACAGGCTTACACTTCCCTCATCTGGTAAGTTTAAGTTTATGTTTACCGATCCCGATTTGCTCTCTATAATAGACAACCCCGATGGATTTAATAAGTCGGGTAGTACGATGCAAGCCGATATTTCCGAACACAAATTTAAGACAATGATTAATATATTGCAGGATAAATTTAGTGTTT
>JAOZLT010000342.1:747-2542 GCA_029934675.1 Candidatus Altimarinota bacterium
AGTAGCGGTAAGTCGTTATAACTTTGATACCTACATTGGCGAAGAAGAATCCAGCGTCGAAGGCAAAGACCCTGCTACTATACGGGCCGAAAAGGAATATATCGAGGATAAAGATAAATTTAAAGACAGGCAAGAATCACAAAAACAAGCCAAATCTCCAAATAAAAAGCTAAAGCTAATGAAGCTAAAAGCGAAGGCCGTTAAAATAAAGCTGAAACTTTTGGCATTGGAGATATAAACCATAAAATAACTGACAATGAAAACTATTAAAAAAACCGATATTCCAAATCTTGTAAAAAAAGTTACAAGCAGTAAAAAATATTTAGAATTACAAGATTGGCAAAGGCCCAATGTTATTGAAAAATACGCCCTTGCTCTCGATGTTGTTAGTGGTAAAGTAAGAAAAGAGATATTAAAATTTACTTTTCCTTACGAAAAAGCAAAACAAATTAGCGATGGTAATCTTTTGAGGGTGTATTCGCACCGGCCTGAGTATATCAGTGAGTATTCAGACCTAATAAAGCAACTCAAATTAGGGTTTACTATACATATTCATTCTGAATATAAAGAGTTAATATTTGAAAGCGGCAATGAATATTTTGAAGCAAAAGACGGCCAAAAATTAACACCTCCTATTCCTCGAAACATTTATTTCACTATGACGCATTTATTGAAAAGCATAGGTCAGCGTAAAATGGAATTTTTTATGGCAGGGGAAAGCAATTCCGGGAAATCATTTGTTTATAAAAACAAACCATACGATCTTTCTAAAGCAAAGCAATACAGTCAGTATTTCAAAAAGCTGACACCGGAAATGGCAAAAGAGCAAGATTATGAATTATATGAAAGAGGTTATGGAGCTGATAAAAAATCAATATCATTTATTGATGCTGTTAACGAAATACTGAATGATCCTAAAAATATAAAAGAGGTAAAGAAGGAATTAAGAGAATTTTTACAAAGTGATGAAGAAAAAACAGAGCAAAAGCTAAAGGATAAACAAAAAAAAGAAGCTCAAAAACAAAAAAGGATTGAAAAGGAAAAACAATCTGATAATGCGAAAAATACAGAAAGAAGCAGGTACATTTTTGAAAATAATATCCCATCTACAATTTCTGAATTTAAAGACAGAACCGATACACAAAAAGGCAGCGACATTGCAAAAGGCGATGTTGTTTTGTTCACCGAAAATATATTTGACTTTGATGGCCGCAGAGCAAATTTTGTAGGTAACAGAATAATTTTAGGTCTGATTGAAAAAGAATCATACGGAAGTAAACGGGGCCAACATTCATTCTCAATATTTGTTCTGGATGTTGATGATAATTCAATCCCAACAGGCGACACAATTAGCCGTAAAGGCCGCAATGTGTACGAAACAGCAGAGATTTTGCAATTGTCAACACAGGAAGCAAGGGACGAAAAGCACGATAGGGCCAGGCAAGCAAAAAACGCAAAGTATTGGCTATGGTGGAATGAGTATAAATACGAAGGGAAAGCTGACAAATTGAGCAAAATTCCTTCCTGGTTTTTAAAAGAAAATAATCTAAACAACGAATTAAACGGAATTAATAATAATAATGTAAAGACAACTCATGAGTTGTCTCAACAACAACAAAAACAAACGACAATGAAAATTACAACAAAAAATTTAAAGGAAGTTAACCCTAAAGACCTTAAAAACGAAGGGTTAAGAGAACAATTTAGCAGCATAGCCGAAATGCTCGAATTTTACAATGACGATAATGACATCAAAGAAGCAGTTGACCTGTTTATTAAACTTGCGAATAAAGAC
>JAOZLT010000060.1 GCA_029934675.1 Candidatus Altimarinota bacterium
GAACCAAAGATACTAGGTAAATTAAAAATACCAGGATTTAGCAATTATATTCATAAATATGACGAAAATCATATAATCTGTTTTGGTAAATACACAGGTGAAAACAAATATGGAAACACAAGTATAGAAGGTTTTAAAATGGCGCTATTTGATGTAAGCGATGTAAAAAACCCTAAACAAGAATTTGTTGAAACTATTGGAGATAGTGGGACTGATTCTGAACTTCTTCGAAACCATAAAGCTTTATTATTTGATAAAGAAAAAGAACTTCTTGCTTTTCCAATTCGCATTCAAGAAAAAATAACCCCAGCAGAATTAGGATGCAGTAAATACAGATATAGCGAATGTCCAAGTTTATGTCAGCGTCGCTGTATTCCTTCTACTTGTACTCAAGATAGTGAAGGTCGTGCTATGTGTACAGATGATTGCGAAGGTTTAGGTAGTTGTGTATCCACCAAATATGACAGATATCAAACTACTTTCAGTGGAGCTGTTGTTTATACTTTAAATACAACTGATGGCTTTAAAGAACGAGGACGCATAACTCATTATGACGAAGCAGAAAAACTTAAGTTAGGAGACTATTGGCCATACAACTATGGAGTAAATATTCAACGTATTATTTATATTGGTGATTATCTTTATTCAATTTCACAAAATAAAATCAAATCAAATACTCTTCAAACCGTAGATTTTATTAACAGTGTTGATTTAGATTAATACATTCTCACCAATCTGTCTCGCTATGTCATGGAACTCATAACTCATAACTTACTTATTAATTTAGAATTTAGAATAACCAAAATAATATTTCAGATTTCGAATTTCTCATTTCTGATTTAATTTCTAATTTACGTATCAATTCAGAATAACCAATTTCCAATTTCCAAAAGATTTCGAATGACGAATTTCTAAACTTCTAATCTTATAATTTTGTAATCTTCTAATAGCGAAGCGTTTCTAATTTTTTAATCTTCTACCTGTCCCGCCATGGCGTGGAATTCATAATTCATAACTAATAATCATAATGTTCGATTGGTTAAATAAATTATTTCACAAAGAACAAACCTCCAAAAAGGAAAAAATAATTTCTTCAGCAATATTCTTTTTCTATATATTCGCATTAGGTTATAAAGGAAATTCTATGGGTACTACTGAATGGGAATTTTATAAATCACTTGCAAAACCCAATATGGTACCACCAGAATGGCTTTTTTTATTTATTTGGGCAGTACTTTTTGTATTAATTGGGCTTTCAGCTTTTTATATTTGGAATCATTACAAAAGTAATTATTATCGAAAGTTATTTGTAGTATTGTATGCAATCAATGGAATTTTAGTATATTTATGGCCTCAAATATTCTTTGTTCACCAATCAATAGCATCTGCTCTTTATGTAATTATAGGTTTGATTATATTGGTGGAGTTAATGATTTTAGCTGCCTTTAAAACGAATCACAAAGCAGCTTATATGCTTGTTCCTTATCTTCTCTGGATTTTGTATGCGACATATCTGAACACCTCTTTTATAACCTTAAATAGCTAAGTCCAAATTGATATCCTGCTTCTTCATCTATTCGACAAGTTCATAGCCTACGGCGCACTATCCGATTGCTAGATAATAGCTAATTACTGAATTACAGGCAATGAGCTAGTAATGGACTAGTAATGGGTTAACTATTTGGATGATAGCTGAATAATAATGATGACTACTAATTTTCTCCTCCTTCACGGCTATGGCGGTAAGCACATAGAACATTGGCAAACCTATTTGGCTAATAGTTTAAAAGAACAGAATCAAACAGTAGTTTATCCAGACTTTCCTAATCCCGATATGCCTAAGCTTGATTTATGGCTAGATTTTCTACATGAGACATTAAAAAATAATATCAACGATAAGCTAGTTGTAGCCACACACAGTCTGGGATGCAGTTTTTGGTTACAATACATATCGAGATATCCGAATACTCAAACTAAAAAAGTATTTCTAGTATCTCCCCCACTAAATGATTGTGGGATTATGGAAATAGCAGACTTTTTCCCACTTCCTAATTTAAACCTAAGTAAAAAAGATTATCAGATAATAGGTTCAAGTAATGACAATTTTATCTTGAAAGAAGAATTTGAAACATTGGCAAAACAACTTAATGTCCCACTAAAGATAATTCCAAATGCAGGACATATAAATGCACCCATGTATGGTAATTGGGAATGGATGAATAATGAATGCCTCTCCTGACCTCTCCCCCCCCCTACTGGAAGCGACATTGGCTAATGTTGCCCCCCACTACCCCCTACTATATTACTGAAGACTACCCATGAACCGTGAAATCAAAATCTTCGGTAAAACCCTAACCCTTACTCTCCGCAACGACGGCGATTATGCAATTGCAAACGAATTATTTCTCGATCACCAATACCGTTTTTGTGATAAGACGATTAAGGAAGCTAAAAACTGCATTATTGATATTGGCGGACATTTAGGTTTTTTCAGCATAATGGCAACAACGCTTAATCCAAATGTAACAATTTACTTATTTGAGCCACACATGGGCAACTATGAGATTCTGAAAGCCAATCTAAAAAATAATCGCATTAAAAATGTAATACCAAAACAACTAGCGGTAAGTAGTGTAATCGGACAAACTCAGCTACTTTTAAGTAAAGAAGATTTAAATCATTCTCTTACAAAAGCCATTGAACCAACAGGCGAAACTCAAATTATCCAAACCACCACACTTGAACGAATATATCAGAAAAACCGCATCCAAAAAGTCGATTTACTGAAATTAGATTGTGAAGGTTGCGAGTTTGATGTTATTTATAATGCTCCAGACGAAATATTTAAAAAAACCGACAATATATTTTTGGAATATCATGATTGGACGGATGGAGAAAACCACAATAAGCTTAAGTCCTTTTTAGAGAGTAAAGGATATAAAGTATCTGATTTTCCGAATTCAAAAATGCAAGAATTAGGATTCTTATGGTGCGAATCGGATTGACATCGAATTGATTACGAATGGACTTCGTATTGACTGAATCCTGAGCCTATTCGAAGTCCATTGGAAGTCGCGACCCACCGAAGCTTTAGCGAAGGTGGGGAGCCGAAGTCTATCCGAACACTAGAAGTGTTGGATCAATCAAAAGTATCAACCCAAGCACCACCATGATAAGTCCACCGATAAAATGTGAAAAACGGGTATATTTATGAGTCGTAAGCCCAATTTTATCAAAGCTATAAAGCGCGATACCGAATATAATCAAATCATCGACCATATACATCAAAATATACAAAGAATTATAAAATTGCTTACCAACCCAATCCAAATAACTGAGATCGAGAATTTTTGTGAAAGTTTGAGGAATGCCAACTGAGCATGCAAACTCAATTATATTAACTGAAAATGCTAATGCTAAAATTCCAAGTGCTGAGATAATTGTAAGAGGTGCCGAGGCATATTCCTTTACTTTATTACTTGTTCTTGATTTCATCTTGAGGCTACCAACCTTACATGTCGAATCTTTTTTGTAAAAAAGCCACAAAAAATAATTACCAGCTCCAACAGCAACTAATCCGACAATTGGAGTTATAATACGATCCATTCCAACAAAATCCCATGTAGTCATCCAAACATTAAGAATAAGATAGTACATTATTGCCTCAGCAAGTATAAAAATCCCTACCATCTGAAACATCCTTTTTCTGGAACCAACTTCTGCGAGTATGGTCAAAAACATAACAAGTACCCACATTGCACATGGATTAAAGCCATCAACAAAGCCAAGAACCAATGACATTGCATAAAGTGAATATTTTGACACATCAACTGGACCGATAAAAGGTACTGTCACCCAATAATCAATTTCCTGAATACCACATCCAATATCTTCACCATCGATAGTACATGTGCCAGCATCCGTTTCAATTTTTTTACTTCCACCCAATGTAATAAACTCTTCAAATGTATGTTGTGCTTTACCTTTTGCATTATCGATTAAAGCTTTTAATTTTTTACCGGTTGTTTCAGATGTATCAAAACCTTGCATAATAACTCCGTCAATTATGGTAATCGGAGTAACTTTCGGAATATTTTCAAGTTCAGTCAGTTGATTAAAATGAGCCTTATGGTCTTTATCTCCAATATCATGAAAAATCACAATTAAATCCTTACGCTCTTTCGCGAGTTGATTTAAAAATTTTTTCTCATTACGACAATGACCACAATTTTCACGTTCAAATACTTCAATCCTAACAGGATTACTACATGTTTCCTCAGACTGAATATTATCCGCAAATACCCCTGGAATTCCAATGAATATTAGGCTAATAAAAAATGTAAAAAATAGTTTTTTTAATATGTGCATTTCGATTTGTTAAAAGGCGAAAATATGATAACGAGTTCTATAGCAATTATCAACCTACAACTCTTACTAGGGCGAATTCAAATAATGACCAATAATCAATTTAGAATAACCAAAACAATATTTCTCATTTCTCATTTCTGATTTAATTCATAACTCATACCTGTCCCGCAGTAGGCGTTACATATCAATTTAGAATTCAGAATTTTGAATAACCAATTTCCAAAAGATTTCGAATAACGAATTTCTAATCTTCTGATTTTGTAATAGTGAGCATAGCGAACGTTTATAATTTTTTAATCTTCTAATTCATAACTCATAATTCATAACTCATAATTCATAATTAAATTCTTAATTTGATAGTAATTTGGTAAAATAAGAATATGAAATCCTATAACAACGACTTCTACAATCTATTTAACGAAATAGCCGACTTAATGTCTATTCAAGGCGAAGGATTTTTCCGAGTACGAGCATACCGAGAAGCGGCAAGAGTGTTAAGAGAAGAAGCCGAACCAATAACTAAAAAGAATGCGAATATACAATATCTGATATCATTACCAAGAATCGGTAACGCAATTGCCGACAAAATGATTCAGTATATAAAGACAGGTGAAATAAGTTATCTGAAACAACTTCGAAAAGAAATTCCAAAACCAGTACGCGATATGCTTAAAATTCCCCGTCTTGGACCAGCTCGTGTAAAAGACTTGTATATAAAACTGGGGATAAAATCAAAAGCTCAACTAAAAAAATGTGCAATGGATGGAAGTATTTCCGAACTAAAAGGTTTTGGTGATATACTGGTAAAATCAATCATTCATGCATTGGAATCTGGACAAAAGAAAAAGAAGCGACACAAGAGAAGTGAAGTGAAGCCAATTGCGAATAAAATCGTCAGTATACTGAAAAAACTCAAAGGAGTTAAAAAGGTTGAAATAGCCGGAAGCTATCGACGACAATCGCCCACAGTGGGAGATATAGATATTTTAGTATCAGGCAAACCAGTTGCAGACAAGGCTGAAAAAAAGATATTAAAAACATTCCCGCAAGCCACACAGCTTGCCAGCGGAACCACCAAAATCGCATTCGTTATTTTTCCCGAAAATCTACAAGTCGATATCCGTTTCGTCCCAGAACAAAGTTACGGTTCAGCCCTTTTATACTTCACGGGGAGTAAAGATTATAACGTGATGATGCGTAAAATGGCCATAAATCAAGAATGTTTGTTAAACGAATATGGATTGTTTAAAGATGGGGAATACATTGCGGGTAAAACAGAAAAAGAAGTATGTAAAAAATTAAATCTACCATATTTGGAACCGAAAAAGAGGAAATGAACATCGCAAATATATTCATTAGAGTAAACTTCCTAATTCAAGTTACTACGAGTAACTCACAAAATACAATCTCCAATCATCAATTATATCGAAAATAACCGAATATTCAAAATATTATTTGTTAGTCATTTTGACCAACTTGTATTAATTGCCAAATAACCAATTTTCATCTAGCATAGATGCAGACTGAAACTCACGTTCTCTGCTTGTAATTTCCTCTACAATCATAATCAAGGGATTCCGATATTTGTCCGCACTGTGGTGTAGGCGTGAGGAAACCCACCTGGACTAACCGGGGATTGGAATGAGGCAGGGATCGGTGTTTCGGTTGTCTTAATTTAAATATTTGAGACTTGCACTTGAGACTTGAGACTTTTTATGCTATAATATTTAGATAAATTAACAAAATAATCATGCCATCAGTAACAAAAGTAGATTCTAAAAAAGCAACCGCAAGCGCAAAAAAAGCAGTAAGTACAGCAAAGAACAAATTACAAAATAATGCTGTTACGCAAGCAGCAAGTAGTGTTTTTAGTAAAATAAAGACCAAAACTGGCATTGATGCTAAAAAAGTAGATGCTTGGCAAGCAAAATGGATAGCACTACCAAAAAATCGCAAAAAATATGAGCACCTAACTGATGTCCCAGAAGTATTGGGTGAAGAAATTTTTGCTATGACTAATGATATCGTTGACTTTTGCCAAGGTCAGGAGGGAGGAAAATCTAATGTATTTAAATCTATCAAAGAAAATGTTGGTGGGTTTTTAAAACATCCAGTCGCATTTCTAAAACAAAAAGGCGAAGAAGGTAAGAAAAAGGTTTTAGAAACAAAAAATATAGCAATCAAAAAGGCTAGTGAAGTTAAAAAGGCTACTAGTAAAGGTGCTGTTGCTACCGATGGGTCAGGATTAAGCGGATTATTATCAAAAGCCAAAGCTGGCATGAAAGCTACGAAAGAAAAAGCAGCTAAAGTTAAAGACACTGCTATAAAAGCAAAGAATGTCGCAGTTAAAGCAAAAAGTGCTGTTAAAAAATAATATAATTAGTCTCAAGTGCGAGTCACAAGGAAAAATACTTGAGGCTTGCGACTCGCACTCGCACTATTTTTATGGAAAATATTGAAGATTCAAATGAGATTTTAAAGAAAGGACGTGAATTTGAAAATAAATTCCGTGAATCTGGTAACTCTACCAAACTTAAAAAAGATTTTTTACCAGAAGAAGTTTTGAACGAACTTGGTTTTAAAAAAATCCATTTTAGCGAATTAGAAGAAAAACTCAAAAAAGCTCTCATGCTAAAAGATGCATTTAAGTGGTATGGATACCCAATTGATTTTGAAGGAAAGGTAGACGAGAAATACCATACTGTAATGACAAATAATGATGGTTCCATACTGTATTTTTTTCATAGGAAAGACAATGTTGGCAAAATTACATATGGATGTTCAAGGCTTGCAAAAATAAATGATGTTTATTATGTTGAACAATTAAGCCACAATTTTAATATTGGGGAAATTATCTCATCAGTATCTCTTCAAGAAATTATTGCAAAAAAAACTGCAATAGGCGAACGATGCGGTCTTAATCATATCGAAATATCATTAGATATAAAGTAGTGAAATAATAAAATAACATGTTGGGGGAACAAATTATTGCTTTTTTGGTCTATTTATGGTAAAATATATAGATTGAATGTAACTAATATTTGTGTCTGAAAAACAAACAATACAATTCGTTGTTCCGGCCAATCTTCATAATTCTTCATTTGTAAGGCGAATTTCTGATGATGTACTTAAGAAAGCAAAGTTTTCTAAAGAGTGGTGCAATCGTCTGAAATTAGTTGCGGATGAGCTTTTTATGAATGCTGTGAAATATGGTTCGAATCCTGATAAGAGTGAAGTCTATATTACTTTTTCTTATGATGAAAACGAGATTAAATTTACGATCGAAGATGACGGCACTGGCTCTCAATCTATTTCCGTTGAAGAGCTTCAAAATAAGATTCAACAAAATGAAAAAAATACAGATCTTGCGAGAACATCAGGGCGAGGACTTTCTATGATTACGAAACAATGGACGGATGGAATGGAAGTTAGTAAAAGTGAACGAGGGGGACTTGCTATTACATTTATAAAAAAAATTGAACCGGTTATGAAAGCTAAGACTGATGTATCTGTACAATCCGTTGTATCGCCAACTCCCGTAACTCCACAGGTGGAAGGAATACACCATGCGGCGCATACTCAAACCTCTCCAAATAAGGCTACAGAATTTAGCAAGATACCTAAAAGTTGTTCAGTTCAAGAGTTTAAATTGTCCGGTGAAATTGATCAGTCTAATGTTATTGAGAAGACAACTCCCATTTTTGAATATGTGAAAACAATTCCCGCTGGATGTAGTTTGGTGTTGGATTTTTCCAACTTGAAATATATTAACAGTACTTTTATAGGCAGTCTTGCTTCTTGGTACACAACTATGCGCGGTAAAGGCGGATACGTACGTTTGCTAAATGTGAACAACCAAATAAGGGAAATACTTGCTTTAGTCGGACTTACTGATTTGCTGGAAATAGCTTAGCGTATTTCGCATTTTTGATTTAATTTAATCTTCAAAAGCTAAAGTCTAAAACTAAAATTATTAAATTCTAATTAGTAATTAATCCACAATTTTTAAAAAATAATGAAATTTTTACGAGATAGTTTAACAAAAAAGGCACTTTTTCTTTTCACAACGATGTTAGTCG
>JAOZLT010000061.1 GCA_029934675.1 Candidatus Altimarinota bacterium
AAGGGGATTAAAGAAGTTAAAAAGCCAGGTAGGATATTGGCAATTGGAAATTCACGTTTTATTATGGATCGTTATATAAGACTTTTTGGACAGAATATGACTTTTGCTATGAATGCGGTTGATTTTTTGACACTAGATGAGTCCTTAATAAGCATACGTTCAAAAACTTCTTTTGATTTACCATTAAAAAAATTAAGTATTGCTGAACGTCAAGTAATCAAATTTGTCGGCATATTTTTAATGCCAATATTAGTGATAGTTTTTGGAATTGTGAGATTTATTATAATAAAGCGGACAAGAATATCTTTATAAATTATTATTTATGAGTGAAAAACAGAACAGATTCAGTTATTTAAAAAAGATAAGTACCTTTAAGAAGGTGCTGATAGTTTTTGTGACACTTTTGATATTTATTATTATTGTGGAACAACCGGGGAGTGATTCTTCTAAGCGCAGAAAGAATAGTAAATATTTTATTCCTAAATTAGTTTTAGAAGAGGTTTCGAGGGTCAGTATCAAAAAACCCAACTTTAAAAGTGCCATTAGTCTTGAAAAGATTGATGATAAATGGAGAGTTGCTAATGGGCATTCTTTTCCTGCAGATGTACATAAGATTGAAAAATTTCTTAAGGTTACGTATAGCTTGAAACAGGGTTCTATGGTATCTAATAATTTGGAACGTGCACTTATTTTTTCTGTTGATGAAAAAACAGGTACTCATATTGAAATGTGGAATTATGCTGAACATTCTATTGCTGATTTCTATGCTGGTGAATCGATACCTAATGGTCAGTATCTTAGACATGCGGATTCTGAAGAAGTTTATCAGACTATTCCAAGCTTAATTTCATTTTTATCTGAGGATACTGAGGGATGGAAAGATAAGACCCTTTTAAGCGTAGAAGAGGAGGATGTTCGAAAAATAGTACTTAAGAATCTTGATGACGAGATAGCGATTGAAAAGGAGGCTGATACGGGGGTGTGGAAAGTTATACAACCGAAGGAGGCTAGGGCTGATGATCTTGCAATACGTACTTTATTTGAGCAATTAAGGCTATTTAAGGCAGATTCTTTTGCTGATAGTGTTGATGGAAGTCAGGTTGATTTTGAGGAGCCTGATTATAAAATTTCTATTAAGTTAGCAGATGATTCTTTGAAATTAGTTTTATTGAGCGTATCTGATGAAAATGATAAATATTTTGCGAAAAATGGTGATTCTACTTTTATTTATATTGTTTCAAAGGAGATGGTTGATAAAGTGTTTGGATTGGATTTTAAGATTCATGACAAAAAGGAGGTTGAAGAGTCCGAATAGATTTTGAATAAACTTCGGCTTACTGCTCTCTGCTAAAGCTACAAATGGTTCGGAGTTGATTTTTAAGTATGAAAAATTTAGTTAATTCGTAGTCGATACGAAGTTAATTCGAAAGCTTCTCCATCAATTCATCACTAATATCAAAATTGCTTGATACATTCGTAACGTCAGGGTCGTATTCAAGGGTGTCCATAAATTCAAGTATTTTTTTTGCGTCATTTTCATCTTCAATTTTAACTACGTCTTTGGCAATTAATAATACTTCGGCATTTTCAATTTCAATATTTTGTTCCTTAATCTTTTTATTAACATCGCTTAGTGAATTTGGCTCTGTATAGATTTCAATAATGTCACCTTCTGCTTTAATATCTTCAGCACCTGCATCTATGACAGCTAGTTCAATATCATCAATGTTTCCATTTTCCACTTTTACAGTAATTACGCCTTTTCGTTCGAACATCCACGCAACACTGCCTGAAGCGCCTAAATTACCACCCTTTTTATTAAATGTAGTTTTTATGTTTGTATAAGTACGGTTTTTATTGTCTGTGAGACATTCGACAATAATTGCTGTACCTGCTGGCCCATATCCCTCGTATGTTAGCTCGTTTATTTCAGCTGCATTTTTCAGTTCACCTGTACCACGTTTAATAGCCCTATCAATATTATTATTAGGTACATTTTCTTTTTTTGCATTATCGATTGCCAGTCGAAGGTTTGGGTTCATATCAGGGTCTCCACCATTTTTGGCTGCAATGGTAATGAGGCTGGCGTGACGAGTAAAGATAACTCCACGCTTTGCGTCAGCCGCACCTTTTTTATGTTTAATAGAATGCCATTTACTATGTCCACTCATAATTAGTGCTTAAGGTGTAAGTGTAAGGTGTAAGTGAATTAATACCGCCCTAATACCTGCTTACCGGCAGGTAGGCTAAGCACTTTATACTTACATCTTTAATTATGCTCGATACTTATTTATAAAAGGGATAAGCGCCATTTCACGAGCACGTTTGATCGCAGTGGAGAGCTTTTTTTGATGTCTTAGACAAACTCCTGAGTAATAACGTGGTTTGATTTTCTGAAAACCATTGATAAAGAACTTTAGAGTTTTAACGTCTTTGTAGTCAATATCACCCATTTGATTTGTACAGAAGGTGCAACGTCGTTTTCCTGGTGCGTGCTTTTGTTTAGTTGAGAATATTACAGCCATGATAATTAATTATGAGTTATGAATTAATAATTCCACGCCTACTGCGGGACAGGTATGAATTAGAGTTTTAGATCCTCTCCACCAAGTATTTCGTCTAATTTTTTATCTAATTCTGATTCACGTTCTTTGTTTTCTTTAGATTCCTCTTTTTTCTCTTCCTTTTTTACTTCATCTTTTATTTCCTTAGTTTTTTCTTCTGCAATTTCTTTCTTATCTTCAGTTTTTTTCTCAATAACTTCTTCTTTTTTCTTTGGTTGGATTATAGGTGAGTTGTGTTTGATACTTATATTCTTTTGTGAATTTCTCCTTTCTCCGCTTGTACCAGTTCGGGCAGGTTTTTTAGATTTTTCCTCTGCCATGTTTTTGATGTCATATTTTACATAAGTATAATCACCAGGAATGTTAATTATCATAGAGCGTAGAACATCTTTTTCAATTCTGAGATAATTTTTAAGTTCAGTTAAGAATTGGCTTGGAAGTTCCGTATTATAAACCATGTAAATACCTTCAAGGTGTTTTTGTATTTTGTATGCTAGTGTTTTTTTACCCCAAAAATCTTCGCTCGTAATTTTACCACCAGCTTTTTCTATCATATCTGTAATTTCTTTAAGCTTTTTAGTAATTTCGGTTTCACGAAGTTCCGGACTTAATATAAGCATAAGTTCGTATGGTCTGATAACAGATTCGACCTTTCTCTCGGTCTTAATTTTTTTCGCCATGATGTTACAATTTTATGGGCTAAACGCTATAAGCCTAAATGACTCATAGAAGATTGTGTGATTATTTTACGGAAATATGTGATTAATGCAAGGGAATTTTCTATTAATATTTGATATTTACTATTTTCGCCTGTGAGTTATAGGTAATATAGTTATATATAATACATACTACTAAATACATCCCATTACTTATAACTACCCACTAACCCCTGGTACGGGGTTACTAACTTACCTATTACTTATTACTCAATAAGACAATAATTTGCAAAAATTCACTAAAAAAGCAAAGGTTCAGCAGATAATTCAGGTTCTTGAGAAACTTTATCCAAAAGCTCCAATTCCTTTAAAACATAAAAGTCCTTTTACGCTTTTGGTTGCAGTTTTGTTGTCTGGTCAGTCGACGGATAAGATTGTTAACAGAATTACTCCTGTCTTATTCAAATTAGCTGATACTCCGGAGAGGATGGCGAAGGTATCAGTGGCTAAAATCCGTTCGATTATAAAACCAATAGGTCTTTCGCCTACAAAATCTAAAAATATATTAGCTTTGTCTAAGATATTGGTTGAAGAATTCAATTCCGAGGTGCCATCGACTTTTGAAGAACTTGAGAGTTTGCCTGGCATTGGTCATAAAACAGCTTCGGTTGTAATGTCTCAAGCTTTTGGTAAGCCGGCATTTCCTGTAGATACGCATATACACCGCTTAGCTCATCGTTGGGGGCTTAGTAATGGTAAGAATGTGAAACAGACTGAGAAAGATCTCAAAAGACTGTTCCCTAAAGAACTATGGAGCAAATTACATATACAAATGATATATTTTGGGCGGGAATATTGTCCTGCAAGGGGGCATGAAGTAAGGGGCTGTCCGATTTGTAAGTTTTGTTAGATTAACTTGGTTCATGGTTCACAATGAACTATGAACTATGAACTTTTTATGATATAATAGAGGTATGACAACAGATACTTCTAAAAAAATCATTGAATTTGTTAAATCAAAAAGGCAGACAACTGCCAAAGAACTTGCTGATTTTTTTCCAATTAGTAATAGAGCTATATTCAAGCAGCTTAAAAAGCTTATTAATGAAAGTAAATTGGTTAAGATAGGTAGGCCACCAAAAGTTTTTTATATGCTTGCTGAAAAAAAAGTAGATAAAAAAGATTTGGTAATTGATTCAAATACTCAATCAATAATTGAGGAAAATTATCTGATTATTACCCCTATAGGTAAAAGATTGGATGGATTTGAGGGGTTTGTTTATTGGTGTAATAAGAATAATGAAGATGCTCAGAAGACTGCGAAGGAGTATGTTAAGACTTTTAAAAAGTATCATTCCTATTTGCATGATGGGCTTATTAACGGAATTGATAAGATGAAAAATACTTTTAAGATAGTTCATCTTGACCATCTTTTTTACCTGGATTTTTACAGTATTGAGCGATTTGGAAAAACAAAACTGGGTCAACTTCTTCTTTATGCTAAACAGAGTCAGAATAAAGAGTTTATAAAATCTCTTATTGCTCAAATAAAACCTAAAATCGATTTACTTATTAAAAAATATAAGATTGGTGCAGTCGGATTTATTTCTCCTACTGTTAAGCGACCAGTTCAGTTTATGAAAGAACTTCAACGACATTTGAATCTGGAAGTTCCAATTATTCCTATTACTAAAATAAAAACAGATATAATAGTTCCTCAAAAGACTTTGAATAAATTAGCTGATCGTATTGATAATGCTCAAATGACACTTGTAGCAGAGGGTAATAAAACTTATAAGAATGTTCTTCTGATAGATGATGCTGTCGGGTCTGGTGCAACTCTTAATGAAATGGCTGGACAGATAAAGTCTAAAAAATTCGGGAGAAATGTTATAGGTTTGTCTATTACGGGGAGTTTTAAAGGTTTTGATATAATTAGTGAAGTGTAAGTTTTTATTTTGTATCAGTGGCTAATATAGTTAGTATATTTGTATATACGTTGTATGTATTTGTGATATATTATTTTTTTATTATGTCTAATGCTTGTTAATTTACAATTTGCATTGATGAAAGTTTGAAAAAAAGCTCATAGAGGGTATATGAAGTGGAGAAGCGTCCGATTTGTAGCCAAATTGTTTAAGTTTAATTTTCTACAATAAAACCATTGTCATCTATTTTACATTCAGTTTCGAAATATAATTCAGGATTTTTTGGATTTTGAATTTTTAATTTTACAGTTGCATAGTGTTTTCCACTCTTATTTTCTTGTCCTATTAATCCGAAGTTATGAAGTCCTAGAGATTGAATTGTTTCTTTGGCTAGTTTTTCTAGATTTTCACAATCAGTTTTTTATTTAAATCAAAATTATTTTTAGATTCAAGAATTTCTGTGTTTATAGTGTCGAATCCTTTATTTCTGTGTGGAAAAGTTATTTCTACTCTATAATTTAGTTTGGTAAGTTTTTCTCTGGCTTCTTCTGTTTCATTTTCTTGTTCTCTCTTTTTAATAGTTTCGTTTAGAAATTTCCTAACAGCTTTTATTTGTGTCTCTTTAGGGTTTTCATTTTTTCTGGTTATAATTTTATTACAGTTCTCAATTACAAAATCATCATAACCAAGTTGTCTAGCTAAAACTATTGCATAATAAATGACATCTGAGCTTACTTTAGATTTAGGTTCAATGCCAAAATTTTCTAGTTCTTCTGGTGCATTTTCGACTAAATAAATGTAGTAGCTTAAATCCTGAAATATTTTTTTTGAATTATCATAGTCTTCATTAATAATGGCAGTCATAACAACGTTTTGAACATTAGAGACTGTCTCCATTATTTGTTTTTTTTCTTCGTTATCTTCTTTATTCTTTAAAGAGTTGCGTAAGTAGGTATTTTTTTTCATTGATTGTATGGTCAATATATCTTTGTATTATAGCATATTAACAGCAATTTGTAAATAAAATATTAAATTGCAAATGTTAAATCGATTGTAGTATCTTTAATCAGCTATGAATCTTTTAGATGGTTTAAATGAGAGGCAGAGAGAGGCTGCGGAGACTTTAACTGGTCCGCTTTTAATTGTGGCGGGTGCTGGAAGTGGTAAAACAAGAGCGCTTACATATCGTATTGCGAATCTGATAGCTGAGGGTGTGGCACAGCCGTGGCAGATTTTGGCGGTTACGTTTACGAATAAGGCAGCTGGAGAGATGAAAGATAGGGTTGAGAAAATTCTCCTTGAGAAGTTTGGTTCAACAGATACAAACAATCGACCGATGATTGGAACTTTTCATTCTATCTGTGTTCGGATTCTTCGTCGTAATTTTGATAAATTTGGACGGGATAAATCATTTGTGATTTATGATACGATTGATCAGGAAAGTGTTATAAAAAGACTTATTAAAGAAAAACAGTTAGATAATGATAAGATAAAACCAAGAACTGTTCTTAGTATGATATCTTCATCCAAAAGCCGATTGCGTGGGTCGAAAAGGTATAAACAATTGGCAAATAGTTATTTTGAAAAACAAGTTGCGGAGCTTTATGAAGAATATGAGAAGAGATTGATAGATAATAATGCTTTGGATTTTGATGACCTTCTTTTGTATACCGTTAAATTATTTAAAGAACATCCGGATGTATTGGATTAGTATCAGGAGCGTTGGAGATTTATAAATGTTGATGAGTATCAGGATACAAATCATGCTCAATATCTTATTACTAATCTTCTGGCATCTAAATATCGAAATTTATGTGTAATAGGGGATAGTGACCAGTCGATTTATGGATTCAGAGGAGCTGATATCTCGAATATTATGGATTTTGAAAAGGATTATTCGGAAGCGAAGTTCATAAAACTCGAACAAAACTATCGTTCGACTCAGACAATATTAGATGTTGCCGATTCAATAATCGAAAAGAACAAGCAACGTAAATCTAAAAAGATGTGGACTGAGCAAAAAGGTGGGGATAAAATTCAGGTTTGGCATGCCGATAGCGAATATCATGAGGCAGAGAAAGTGGCTAATGAGATTGATAATTTAAGAAGAAATGGAGTGATCCTCAAAGATATCGTAATTCTTTATCGCACAAATGCACAATCCCGAATAATAGAAGAAGTACTACTGCGTTATGGGTTTCCGTATAAGGTTATTGGTGGTGTTAAGTTTTATGCGCGAAAAGAAGTAAAGGATATACTGGCATATCTTCGTGTAATTTTAAATCCAAATGATACAAATTCTTTACTTCGAATAATCAATGTTCCTTCTCGTAAAATCGGTCAAACAACTATTCATAAATTACAGGCTTTTGCTGTTGGTAGATCTTTGACGTTGGCGGAGGTTTTGAAGCATGTCGAGATGATTTCTGAATTAAATGATGGAACTAAAAATCGTCTTACAAATTTTTGGAATAAGCTAAGTAAGTGGCAAAGTGAGTGTAAGGAAGTTGCGGTTTCTGATTTAATTAAAAAGGTTCTTCGAGATATTAATTATAAGGAATTTTTGTTGGACGGGACTGAAGAAGGGGAGATGCGTTATGAAAATATCAAAGAACTTATTTCTGTTGCTACTAAATATGATGGTTTGGAACCGGATATTTCACTTACATCATTTTTGGAAGAAGTCGCATTGGTAGCAGATACAGATAATATTGATCAAAATGAAGATGTTTTGACTATGATGACATTGCATTCAGTTAAAGGATTGGAATATCCGTATGTTTTTATTGTGGGTTGTGAGGAAAATATATTTCCGCATAGTCGAGCGTTATTTGAACAGCGTGAATTGGAGGAAGAACGTCGTTTGATGTATGTGGGGGTAACTCGTGCAATGAAGAGGTTATATTTAGTGGCGGCAAAACAAAGAATGCTTTATGGAGATTTCCAAAGGAATTCAATATCCCGATTTATTCATGATATTCCTAAACATCTTACTAATTGTGTCGGTTTAACTGAATCTGTTCCGGTAGTAAAAGACTTTGAATTTAATCAGATACCTGAAAAACCTGTAGTCAGAATTACAGCTGAGCAGAAATTTAAGGATGGGGATAAAATAAAACATACTACGTTCGGGGATGGGATTGTGGTTGAACGGCGTGGTGATTTGGTTACAGTTGCATTTAATAATCCTCTTTATGGAATTAAAATGTTTGCGGCGAATATTGCGCCTTTAGAAAAGGTTGAATAATTGAATTATTTATCAGTTTCAATGGTTGGTTTATCAATTGGT
>JAOZLT010000343.1 GCA_029934675.1 Candidatus Altimarinota bacterium
AAGTGAAACGGGTCCCCACAATGTCGCCACAAAGTGAAACGGGTCCCCACAATGTCGCCACAAAGTGAAACGGGTCCCCACAATGTAATTGAATTCATAATAGGAAATATGTTAAAGTAGATTCAAATAAAAATGAAAAAACAAATATACACCATAGGAGGAGCGACATTTGATATGTTTATAAAGGCTCATAATCATTCGATTATGCAACTTAAAGATAAAGATAGTTTTAAGAGTTGGATTTGTTTGGATTATGGAGGAAAAGTAAAGATTGATGAGGTACATGAGACTTTTGGTGGTGGAGCTACAAATACGGCTGTCGGTTTTTCTCGAATGGGATTTGATGCATACTTTATTGGTAAAGTCGGTTCTGAATATGGTGATAAGGTTATCAATAATTTGCTGAATGAAGGGGTTAATATAAAATATGCAAAAAAGACAGTACGTGAAAAGACTGCATTTTCTACTATTTTAAATACTTTTGAGGGTGATAGGACTGTTTTGGCTTATGCTGGGGCAAATATGTATTTTGATTCGAAAGATGTGCCATGGGGTGAGCTAGTTAATGCTGATTGGATATTTTTTAATCATTTAACGAAGCCTAAAAGTAAAATTTCACAAGATCTTGTAAAGCTTCTTAAAAAGAATCCGAAAATTAAATTAGCTTGGAATCCCGGAAGAGAGCAGATAAAAGGAGGTATAAAGAAATGGAAATCACTTTTGGAACATACGGAGGTATTAGTGCTAAATAAGGATGAGGCTGCAGAATTTACCAAAATACCTTTTAAACTTGCTGGTAATAAGCTGGATGACCCTAAATATCATATTCATTTGCCGAAAAACTTTTTACCTCCTTACGCGGATGATGTGAGTGAAATAATGTATGAGTTTTTTAAGTATGGTGTTAAATATGTAGTAATAACCGATGGAAGAAATGGTTCTCAGGCGAGTGATGGTAAACGGCTTTATTTCTGTCCTGTGGCTACTCATAAAAGAGTTGATACTTTAGGCGCAGGGGATGCTTTTGCAAGCGGTTTTACAACAGCAATAATAAATGGTGAAAATATAACAAAGGCTCTTAAATATGGGACACTTAATGCACAATCTGTAGTCAGTTATTTTGGGGCGCAAAAAGGTCTTTTGGGTATGGAAGGAATGAAGAAATTATTAAAATCGCTTGACATTTCCGTAACTTCTATTAAACTAAACTAACCTAAGTCTGATTGCCGATTAATTGCTAGCCAATAGCTAATTACTAAATTACAAGCAATTGTCCAGTGCGATTAACGGGAACAGAACAGCGCCGTAGGTCATGAGCTTGTCGAATGGACGAAGGAGTAGAATAGCAATGTCTAGCACGCCGTTAGGCGCAGAATAGCAATTGAATTAATTAATTTATAACAAAAAATAGAATGGCTGATTTAAAAAAACTTATACGTGCTAAAGAATTAGTTGAAAATGCTGAATCTGCTTTGAAAGTGGCTAAACAGCTTATGGCAGATATGATGGGCTTGCATGAGGGCAATTCTATGGATGCAGGTACTTATAAGGAAAAAGCAGCAACTATGGTAAGTAGCGAGCCTACTTCTGATGGTAAAATTATTGAAGGTATATTTGATGGTCAGAATATGGTTGATAAGAAAGGAACAGTTTTCCCTGTTCCCGCTAATTACGCTAGTAAATCAAAGCTAATCCCAGGAGATGTTTTAAAATTAACTGTTACTGAGGAGGGTAAATTTTTATATAAACAAATAGGACCTGTTGAAAGAAAGACTGTTATTGGACCGTTGGTATATAATGATGGTAGATATCAGATTTTAGCGAACAATAAGGCTTATAGCGTACTATTAGCTTCAGTTACATACTTTAGAGGTGAGGTAGGAGATGAAGTTACACTTATTATCCCCATGAGCGAGGACTCTGATTGGGGTGCTATTGAAGCGATACTTCCTAAATTTGGTGATGGTGGAGAGAAACCGGAAGTTGTTGATGATCTTGAAGAAGAAGTTTTGAAGGAGAAAAAAACAGCTAAGAAGAAAGGGAAGAAAGAAATTAATTTGGAGGAAGAGTTAGATATTTAGTATTTCGCAATTCGTAATTCGCATTTTATTTTGTATTTGTCATTTTTTGATTTGACAATTATTTTGCGATTATAAAATTTGTTGATGCTATACTCAATTGCTCTCATAAATACGATTTGCCTAAGACTCTTTTAACATATAACTTCGTTAGAATTTGCTTAAAATACTATGGCACTTATTCACAAATCCTGCCTCGTTATCCGTCAAAACTTAAGGCTGGCTCCATGTATGCGGTACGCAAACACGCGTAAAACGCAGGGTTGTACCTGGAGCCAACACTAGCCTATAGCTAATCAGCTGAACATTGTAAAGGATTACAAAATTAGAAGATTAGAAAATTTAAGAATGTGATTGCGAATTGCGAAATTAGAAATGCGAAATCATTTTCGTTGTACCTGGAGCCAACACTAGCCTATAGCTAATCAGCTGAACATTGTAAAGGA
>JAOZLT010000344.1 GCA_029934675.1 Candidatus Altimarinota bacterium
ATCCTTTAGTGTATTTTACAATAATATTTTTTTATTAAAAAATCAAGTCCCCATTTATCCAATTGACTTTTTTTGGTTCCCCCTTAAAATGTTCTTGCTGTCCTGCTATTTGCGGGACGGCTCTATGGGGCCATCGTCTAGTGGTTAGGACGCCAGGTTTTCATCCTGGTAAGAGGGGTTCGATTCCCCTTGGCCCTACCACACAAAAGTAAACTACTATCTGTGGATTCTATTACATGTTACTTCGTAGATTTTTTTGTTCATATTTCATTTTTATCAAGAGATATAAGATATATTAAGTTGAAATGACAATTATTAAATACTCTAACTTTTCAATTAAAATGCTAAAAGAACAAATTAATAAAATTCGGAATCGACATGAAAGAATTTTACAGGAAGGTAGAGATAATATCGCTTGGATATTGGTCGCTCATGCAATAGAAGGAGTTGTGTGGCCTATTTATGACTCTATTGATAAAATAAAATCTAATTTGAACGACACTATTGTGAAGCGAATTATGCGAGTTCTTAACGAAAAACACTAATCCGGTAAACCTAGCCATAGCATGTATCATATTCTCCATCCCTATCCGTTAGGCTTTTTTGAGATATCACAATTTTATTGTCACTAATATCAGCTTTTAGATTTCTGAGTTCAAGAATACTATTTAATTTTCGCCTAACTCCTTCTGTTATCTGTCCTCTAATAGCAACCTCTGAATTACCAAGAATACTTTTTACATCTTCTTTAATTTTTGCCAGCAAATACTCCCCAAAATTATATATAATCGGAATTTTTGAGAATAGACCAAATTGTTCTACGTTGTTTTTACTTAATTTTGACATACTTATAGCTAGTTAGTAGTATATTAAAACATATTTTTTATAAAAAAGCAAATAGTTTGAAAAACCTAAAAATCTAAAAGGTACAAGTATATGATTGGGTATTTAGTCATGTAATACTAATAACTAATTTGGCTTTTTCATGTTTTGAACTTTTGGACTTTTTATAGTAAGATTACGTCGTTACTTTATAATTTAAATATCATGATTAAAAGAGCCCTCATCTCAGTTTCCGATAAAGACGGAATTGTTGAATTTGCCAAAGGTTTATATGCCAAAGGTGTAGAAATTTTATCTACTGGTGGAACTGCCAAGCTACTTCGGGATAATGGAGTGGATGTAGTAGATGTAAGTGAATATACCGGTTTTCCAGAGATGATGGATGGTAGAGTAAAGACACTTCATCCAAAAATTCATGGTGCTCTTCTTGCACTTCGGGATAATGATAAGCATATGGAAGAAGTCAATGAACATAAAATTGAATTGATAGATATTTTAGTTGTCAATCTTTACCCCTTTGAAAAAACTATACAAAAAGAAGATGTAAAACTGGAAGAAGCTATAGAGCAAATCGATATCGGAGGACCAAGCATGCTTAGAAGCGCAGCAAAGAATTTTAAATATGTAACAGTAATCACTGATAATGAAGACTACGCATCGGTTTTAGAAGAAATTGAAGCTAACGGTGATACAAGTGAGAAAACACGCAGAAAGTTGGCTGAAAAAGTATTTAAAATTACTTCTTTTTATGATGGGGTAATTGCAGGTTTCCTTTCTGGTGGAGATATAAAGCAAATAAATGTACAAAAAATCGGGAATCTCAGATATGGGGAAAATCCACATCAAAAAGCTGGATTTTATAAGGAATACAATCACCACGAAGGTGCAAGCATTCCTAATGCTGAAATAATTCAAGGCAAAGCACTTTCTTATAATAATATTATGGATGCTGATGGTGCGCTTAGCCTTATACGCGAATTTGAAAAGCCCTGTGTTACTTTTGTTAAACACTCAAATCCTTGTGGTATTGCAATTGCAGATTCAATTCAAGATGCTTTTGTACATGCCTATGAAGGTGATCCAAAATCTGCTTTTGGTGGTGTGATTGCTCTTAATAGAAAATGTACTGCGAACTTAGCTGAGTCGATTATCGGAAAGTTTTTTGAAATCGTACTTGCTCCGGATTTTGAAGATAAAGCGATTGAACTATTTAAAAATAAACCAAATCTTCGAGTGCTTAAGCTTGGTGATATTAAACCTGAAACTGATGGTGAGACTTTTCGTAAGATTAGTGGAGGGTTACTTGTACAGGATTTAGACATAAAGAAAATCTCAAAAGATGATATAAAAGTTGTTACAAAAAAAATTCCAACCGATCAAGAAATGGAAGATATGTTATTTGGATGGCATGTTGTTAAACACGTTAAATCTAATGCAATCGTCCTTGTCAAAAACGGTATGACAGTTGGCATTGGCGCCGGGCAAATGAGTAGAGTAGATGCGGTTGAGATTGCTATAAATAAGGCTTTGGATAGAGAAAGCGGTTCAGTTATGGTGTCTGATGCATTCTTTCCATTCCCTGATAGCATAGAACGTGCTGCTAAACACAAAATAACCGCTATTATACAGCCAGGTGGTTCGATTAAAGATGAGGAAGTAATTAAAAAGGCTAATGAGCTTG
>JAOZLT010000345.1 GCA_029934675.1 Candidatus Altimarinota bacterium
CTTCGGGTTGTTTATCAGGTGGTTTAAACAATTAGATAAACAATATGATAAACGGCCTGAGCCGAAGGCTTGCTTTTGGGGAAAGGTAGATAAACAACTTGAATTATTCATTAATAAATACTTCTCTCGGTTTTGCGCCATTGGATGGTCCGATTACTCCATTTTCTTCAAGAATATCGAGGATACGAGCAGCACGAGCGTAACCGATTGAAAGTCTTCTTTGAAATAAAGATGCCGATGCCTTTCCAGTATCTTTAATTACTTGCAGTGCGTCATTATACATATTGTCCTGACTATTATCACTTCTACCTACCATGCCGATATCCACTCCACCTGGCTTTGGTGGGGATATTATTTCTTCGTTATAATCAGGTTGTGTTGTAAGTTTGATTCGGTTTGTTACACGTTCTATCTCTTTGCTTGATACAAAAACACCCTGTACACGAACCGGTCTGCTCATATTCCCTGGTAAATAAAGCATATCACCCATTCCAAGCAAATCTTCTGCTCCGACACCATCAACTATAGTGCGTGAGTCAACTCCTGTTGCTACTGTAAATGCTATACGTGCTGGGATATTTGCTTTAATTACACCAGTAATAACATTCACGCTTGGACGTTGTGTTGCGATTATTAAATGGATTCCTACAGCACGTGCCATTTGAGCAATTCGGCAAATAACAGCTTCTGTTTCTTTTTTTGAAGCCTGCATCATAAGATCTGCTAATTCATCAACTACGATTACGATTTTATACATTCTTTTCGGCTCTCCAGCATTGTATTCATCAATATTTTTGTAACCTTTTTCCGCATAAAGCTGATATCTGCGATTCATTTCAGAAACCGCCCATTTAAGAGCGGAATGAGCCTTATCCGGCTGAGTTATTACAGGTGTTAAAAGATGGGGAATACCGTTATAAGGAGTAAGCTCAACACGCTTCGGATCTATCATAATAAATCTAAGATCTTCCGGGCTATTCTGATAAAGAAGTGAAAGTAAAAATGCATTCATTCCAACAGATTTACCAGAGCCTGTCGCACCTGCGATAAGTAAATGTGGCATTGAAGCGAGGTCATCTAGTACCGGCATCCCACTAACATCGCGACCGACAGCCAGAGTAAGGCGTGAGCCGATACTATTGAATTCATTGCTTTCAAGCAATTCTCTTAAACGCACAACCATTCTCTTTTCATTTGGAACCTCAATTCCAACTAACCCTTTGCCGGGAATCGGTGCTTCGATACGTATAGATTTAGCTGCAAGTGCTAAGGCAATATCATCTTTTAATGCTGTAATTTTAGTAAGTTTAATTCCTTCGTAAGGCTTTAAAGTATATTGCATAACAGATGGTCCAATGTTTACATCTTTCATGGACACATCTATTCCGAACTGTCCTAACTTTTCACGAATTTTCTGGGCATTTAGCTTAAGGACTTTGTCGCTTACGGATATCTGAGATGTTTGATTACTAAGAAGACTTAGTGATGGCAATTCCCATCCGCTGTAATCTACATCTTTCTGTTTGTGGGAATGACTATCCTCACTTTCGGATGCTGGTTTTATAGCTTCGTGTTTTTTGATTTGAACTTTTACTATTGTTGGTTCTATTGGCTTAACCTCCATATCTTCTTTTTCCTTCTCTTTTTTTAAGTTTGGCTTAACAATATTCAATTCTTCATTTTTTGAAAGCCTTCCTCTTTTTTTCGTTTCTCTTGTCGACATACTAATCCCTCGACTTGGGATAAGGAGACTTAGAATTTTTTTAATCGATATTTCAAAAGTTATTAATATGCCAACTATCAAAACTATTATCAATAACGCCTTTGTACTAGTATCAGAAATACCAATTCTTGGCAAAACTGATACAAGAAAACCGATGTAGCCACCAAATTGATCGACATCATCCAGCATGCTTTCCATACCTGTTCGCATATGAATAAGCCCAAGACTTGAACATACGAGAAGGAGTATCCCGAAATACCTTGTAAGATCAAATTTTATTCTGTGAGAAAAGAAAAGTGTAAGACCAAGCAACAGGAACAATATAGGAAGTCCATAAGTACCTACCCCAAATATCAAACGTAAATAGTTGTTTGCAAAATCACCTACAAAACCAGCTTTACCGGTAATCGTAAAATACAAGATAACAGCAAGTCCAATATATATCGTTGCTCCAACTTCCCTAGCGATTCCGGATTCTAACTCAATTTTAAAATCCTTCTTCCGAAGGCGTGTTGTTTTTCTTCTGGATATTGTTTTTCTGCGTTTTGCCATTGCGTTTTTTTGTTAGCTAAAAACCTGTAACAATCTTACTTGATGAAGGGAGGTAATACAAGGTAATGATGGGTTTCCATTTCGTATTTCGCATTTCTGATTTCGCATTCTATTTTTCATTTAGCAATTTTCATTTAGCAATTATTCTGCATTCTGAAATGTTAAATAAATGACAAATACGAAATGGAAAATGCAGATTTGATTACGAAATCAGAAATATGAAATGTGAATTTGAAAAACCCGCCCGC
>JAOZLT010000346.1 GCA_029934675.1 Candidatus Altimarinota bacterium
ATACAGCAACCGCAGATAGTGTCAGGAGTTTTTTGTTTAAATTAACTTTAATCAATTAGAATTCTCCGACACTTGAAGTGAAAAATAAATCATTTTCTAATGATGAAAGACAGCCTATCTTAATTGTCTGATTTTCCAGATTAAAGGATTATATGGATTGATTATTAGAGCAAAAACTTCTTTTTCCCTATTATTACTCTCGGGTTTGCATGTCGGTAACGTTTATGGCTTAACGGATGTTACATCAATACAGTCATTTCTTACGAAGAGAAACCAATGCTTCTGCTGAATCGTTCAACACAAAGCTTAAAGGTTTCAAATCTCTTGCTTGTGGTATAACTGACACTAAATTCTTTTTATATCGTATTGATAAGATTTATGGTTGAGAAATTTACCCCCCCAAAAAAAACTCCTGATCCTACGTAAGATTGAGCGGATTTTTAGGGTTGATTAAATTAGGATAATACAAATAAATAATTATGAGAATCAGCGGTAAAAATCAATCCGTGAAATCCGCCAAATCCAACAAATCAGCAATACGGATACATAAAAAAGGCCCCGCCCACCATCACACAAAAGTGCAACAGTAGGCGAGGCAAAAGCTCGCAGAGAGGATTTTTGTACTATTCTCCTTTCATAATCCTCTCTCCCTTTTCTATTCTTTGTTTGCGAGGTATTCCCTCCATTCCTCGCAGTCACACGACCTCAACATTTGTTCCCTCTCTTCTACCTCGACGGTGCGCTCCGTGAGCTGAGCGCTCAGACTGTCTTTGTCTTTTTCATCCGCATCTTTCGTTATCATCTTTCTCCTGAGAGAGATGAGAAGAATGATAATTAGTAGGAATGGTAGCAGCGACAATAGCCACCACCACCCGATACCACGAACGTGGTCCAATATGGACCAGCGGTTGGGGTGGGTGGTGTCGCAAGGTGGGCACACAGTCTGCTTTGTACAAGCTGGGCCAAAGAAGCCGTCTTTGCACTCGCAGTGCCCCTTCGTTCCGACTAGGTAGCAAGTTCCGTTCTCGCCACATTTGCCATTATTTTGGCAGGGGTCGGGCGTTTCGCATCTGTCACCAATCCATCCTGTGGGGCATGGCTGCTGACAGGAAGGACCAGTTTGGAGAGTACACTTAGCGCCGTTCTGACAGATGTCCTTGCACGGATCTACCTCGCACTTCGGGTAGTTGATGAAGCCGTCTTTGCAGACTTCGCATCTGTCACCGCCGAAGTTCTTCGGACAGTCACATTTTGCCTTGTTGTCTACGGCAGAACAAGTTCCGTCGTTCAGGCAGTGGTTATCCTTGCAGACACACACGCCATCTTGGCAAGTGGTACCCTCCCCGCATTTTACGTTTTTGCAGGGGTCTTTTTTGGTGCGTCTGTAGCATCTGCAACGTTTCTTACTTAGCCAGTAGCCTGGCTTACAAGTCTTGGCGCAGCTGTTGACCGTTGGCGTGGGACTCGGAGCGGGACTCGGAGTGGCTCCCCTATTGTAGCTGTAGTGCTTGGGGGTGCTGTTAACCGCATTGATACAAGCATTGAAGGCCTTGGGCTCAAACTCCTCGGCGTAATTACCACCGCAGTCCGGCTTGGCATTCCGCCGGAGACGGTTGGCCGTGTTAGCTGTGCTTTGCGAATCGCAGACGCCCGACTTCTTACAGTGGGCGGCGATGTGTTTCATGTACGATAACGTAATAGGTGCTTTACTGACTTTGCCGGCGAGCCCGCCGAAGTCGGCGTGAGCCGTACCGCCCAATGCGATAACGACCATCACAACGACGGTCATGATAGTTCTCATGATGATTCCTTTCTTTGTAGATTCAAAATTCCTGTTGTTCATTCTCATGTCTCAAACCTCCTGTGAAAAGTTTCCCCAGTCGGGATTAATGGTTTCGTGCCTCTAGTCCCGACTGGGGGAACTAAGGAGGCACATATTGCAAAAACTCAAAAATCTGTATCTTCAAACCAATAAAAGTTGGCGGAAAAAAGGTTGAAAAATTAAACTTAAGTTTAGCTAATCTAGTTTTAAGTGCGAGTGCGGGTCACAAGTGTTATACAATAAGCCTTGAGACTTGAGACTTGCAAAGTCTTCCGTAGCTTTAAGCAAAGGAATGACTCTCGCACTAAAGTTGTTAGATTAGCTGTTTCATTTCAATAAAGAAAAATAGTACATAAGATAATCAGGATATACATAAACATCTGCATACCACTTAATGGTCACAGATTGTTATACGCCTCCTAAAATCTTACATTCCCTCTGCTGTAAATGAGCATATCGGACACATTAGTGCCCTTACCCAATCTTCTTCTCTCTGTAAACAGGAGACAAAGATAGGAAAGCAATTGTAAAGTAATTTTAGTAATTTGTCAAGTCAATTATTGATTATTAAGATTAAAAACGTTCGCTATGCTCACTATTACAAAATTAGAAGATTACAAAACGCCTCTTCGAGGCTATTAAAAGATTAAAAACGTTCGCTATGCTCACTATTACAAAATTAGAAGATTACAAAACG
>JAOZLT010000062.1 GCA_029934675.1 Candidatus Altimarinota bacterium
AACTTAAAGGTTCCAAAGCTCTTGTGCGTGGTGTAACTGACACTAAATTCTTTTTTATATCATATTGCTAAGATTTATGGGTGAATTATTAATTCAAGGAAAAAAACTCCTGACCCAACTTTAGCCCTTTAATCTTTTATATATTTTATAAATCCAATACCACAACGGCCTAAGTACAATCTCTTTAGCTTTTGGATAGTGGACAACTTCTCCTCCGAATTTTTTCTTAAAATCTGTAACACCTTTCCATGGATGATTTTTGGTATTTTCGGGAGCAATGCCCAAGAAATCATAATACTTACATCCTCTTTCTTTCGCTTCCAAAATAGCTTCCCATTGTAATAGGTATGGTGCCATTAGATTACGATGTTTATTGTCTGATGCGCCGTAATAATAGATTCCCCAATCATCTAAATATACGAAAAATCCTCCCGCAATTACCTCATCTTGGTATGTTGCTATCAGTAACTGTATGTTATCGCCAAATACATCCAGCATGTTTTCGTAATATGATTTTGAGTGAATATTGAAGCCGTCTCTGTTTGAGGTTTTTTTGAGAAGGTTGTAAAAGTCTTCAACATCAACTGCAGGCTCAACTCTTACTTCATGCTTTCTTGCTACTTTTATATTATATCTACCCTTTGGCTTCATTTGTTTTAAGATATCTGCTTCTTCCTGTTTCAAATCGATAACCAGAGAATCTTCTGGATGATGATCTGCTGATGCATTCATGATTTTTGAATCATGAATCATAATTTTTGAATAAGATGACAGTCTTATAAAAATGGCTTTTTCATGTCTTGCTTTCTTTTTTATTACGCTTAGGATTTCTTTCAGGCTTTTATCGTCTCCAAAAAGCGGTCCACGAGGTACTTCTAGCCAACTTAAACCGAATGGAAGATTGTGTTTGATTATCAATGCTGAGGCTTTGCCTTCTTCAAAAAGCCAAGCTTTACGACCAATTGATTTTTGGAATTCAAACCAAAGTGGATGTTGCCACAAATTGCGATGAGAATGCTCGTGCCAAAAATGTAAATATGCTTTACTCATTAATTAATCTTTGATTGTTACTTTGCCGTTTTCGATTTTAACCTTGTCATCCGCGAATATCTGAACCACTTTCGGATACCATTCTTTTTCCAGTGTTTGAACTCTGTTTTTTAGTGTTTCAGGTGTATCACCAGCTTTGACGGGACAGGATTTTTGGAGAACTATCGGACCTGTATCTACTTCTTCATCCAAAAGATGGATTGTCATTCCTGTTTCTTTTTCACCTCCATCAATTACAGCCTTATGAACATCCAAATTCATACCTCCGCCATATTTTGGTAGTAGACTTGGATGAATATTTATTATTCGGTTTTCATATTTATGGACCATCGGGGTGCTGATTATACGCATATAACCGCCTAATACAATTAGATTGATATCATATTTATTCAAAATATCCATTACTTCAGTATCAAATTCTTCTCGGGATTTTCCTTTTGCATCAACTGCATATACAGGTATGCCGACTGCTTTTGCTTTTTTGGTGGCACCGCAATTGGCTTTGTTGGTTATTAAGCAGGAGATTTCGATATTTTTGAGGCTACCAGCTTTTTGAGCATCGATAAGTGATTGGAAATTTGTGCCGTTAGTTGATGAGAGAACTGCTACTTTATACATAATAACGAGGTAACGAAATGATGATGTAACGATATAACAAAAATGCGAAATGCGAAATGTAAAATGTGAAATGCCATCTGTTCTTCTTGATGAACAACAATTAATTGACAACTTGTCCAATTTGAATAAAATGATGCCGTTGGATTTAATCTCACTGCGGATGACAGGATAGTCACTGTGGTGGTGACTAATCTACAAACATTCGTACAAACCTAGAGGGGTTATTGCTAATGAGTAGAAAATCTGGAAGGCACGGACGTCGCGATAGAAGGGATATGGACTTCAAATGGCTGTCGGATCTGCAAGGAGCAGACCAACGACGAGCTGTTGCAGAGGTTCGTTCTCAGATGGAAAAAAGAATAATAATGGGAGGGGAGATTTTCGCATCGGAAATCAAGGTCTCCATCAAACGCGGCAACGGGACATGGATTACCACCATGGCCAAAGTCGAGCCCAACAAGATTATCTGCCCCAAACAAGGCAAAGTCATCCGAGTATTCGGACGACCAAAAATCCTCAATCAAGTCACAATGACTTGTTAGGTTGAAGGGGTGGTAGTTGCTAATGCGATTACCACCCATTTTTTTAATTCAGAATTTCTAATAACCAAAATGATATTTCAGAATTTGCATTTCCCATTTCCCACGCCTACTGCGGGGCAGGCTGATTTTTAACTCATAATTTACGTATCAATTTAGAATTCAGAATTTAGAATAACCAATTTCCAATTAATTTATCATTTTTGATTTCCCACGCCTACTGCAGGGCAGGCTGATTTTTGATTCATAATTTCTAATTCATAACTCATAAATCATAATTGATAATTGAACTCTGGGTTATTTAATCTATTTTATTATTATACAACCCCTTATAAATACACTCATTCGGACTAATAAAATAATCTTCAGCTGTTGCTTTTTTATTTGTCCATTTAACATTAAGCCCCCGTACGACAACAAATGGAATAGAGGCATTGGTTTCACCCATTAGCAAGTTTGTCGCGGACGCTACACAATCCGCAACCGCTATTTGAGTATATTGCATTTCTTTGCCAAATAGATCCTTACTACCACGCTCATCAGATACACCTTCAAACCCTGCCCAACCAATTGCTATACCGGAGGTTCCCAGTCGAAGAGGTTGGCAATGGGAGTCGCTTATAAGTACTCCGAGTTTCTTTAATTCATACTCTTTTGATAACTCTTGGCGGATTTTCTGAGCGCTTTTAAACGGATTTTCCGGCCACAAAACCACTTGGTTTTTTGGGGTATTGGAGTTATCGATGCCGGCGTTTGGAATAAGTACTTTATTTTTCATAGTAATTACCATATCTCCATCCAAAAGCACTTTATCCGACTCTTTGCGAATCAGCTCACGAAATTCCTTCTTGCTTTTTACTTCAACCAAAAGACCTTGGCTGTAAGCGACGACTTTAGAAGCTATTACTAAAATATCGCCGTTCTTTAGGCTCTCTTTTTTCCGGTTTAGAGATTTTTTAAGAGCGGAGAGTAAGTTGTCGCCGGATTTGATGAGCGGTGATTTTAAAGGAATTAATTTCATAATTTTGAATTCTGAATTACTAATTTCCAAATAATGTTTAAACGTTCTAATTTCGAAATCATTTGGAAATTGGATATTCGGAATTCTTAATTCGCTACTTAGCGTGTTTAGCTTTCTGCATAACGAGTATACATGCAATCACTAGCCAAAATATCATCGCCAAATCATTCTTCCAAAACGGCATATCAAACATTCCGTGTACTAAAATCGCCCATAATGCCAGTAGGGGGAATGTGAATTTTCTGTGACACAGCACAATTAACATCAGAAATGCGATTAAACCGATTATTCCTGCGTTCATCCAAAATCCGAGAAAAATATTGTGAGGGTGTGGCATATTCCATTCTAGTGGAAATCTACCCAAAGTTTCTTTAACCTGATCTTGGTAGTTTGCTTGAAAAAGACCGGGACCATGACCAAATATCGGATTTTTTTTAACTAAATCCCATGATGTAGCATAAATTTCCAAGCGCACTGATGAACTGGAACGATTTTCAAAATCTAAAGCTTGTTTGAATTTAGGGGAATTTAGTTGACTAACAATTACCACTATAAATGTTAAAATAAGAGCAGTAAGAGCTATCCCCATCTTCTTGCGTAACTTTGGATTTTTGAATAAAAGATAAAACACGGCCAATCCGATTGAACCGAATACACCAATAATACCCGCATAAGATTTGGTGAAAAATAGACAATAAACCAAAATCGACAAGGACGAAAGATTTAAATAATCGTGTGTTTTAAGCGGATATCTCCTTTTTATATAAAAATAAATACTGATTGGGATTGCAGGAACTAGATAAAGAGCCAGATAATTTGCTGATTCATAAAAACCGCTCAACCTAAAGTCATATGTAATTCCGTTTCCGAATAATCCTAGTACATACGATAGTAAGCCGACAAATGCGGCGGAATATATATACATTCTCATAAGCCTTTCTGCTTCAGACCGAGTTTTTAGCATCTGAGTCAATACAGCAAAATAGAGTATTGGCGCAAAAATCCACCCCTTCCAAGCTCCAAGCGCTGTACGCTTAGCAGCAAGAGTCTCTCCTAGTGGTAAAGGGAGGATATCCGGTGCAAAAATGACTCCCAATGTAGCTCCAATCAGTAATGCAAATGCTACATACCAGTACATCCGAGTCTGCTTATCCCAAACTAACTCTCTCGGACGAATAATGATATATAGTAACCAAAGACCGAATAAAACATATGAAAAAACTTCAAGCACTGTAAGCGGAATACCTGCAACTTGAAAACGGAAAAAGTATGTGGGGAAAATGAAGGGGGATAGGAATATTAATCTCTTGATGATTTCTTGTAATTTTTTATCCATAAAAAGTGCGAGTGCGAGTCTTAAGTCTCAAGGACTGACTACGGCTCTTGTGACTCGCACTCGCACTTGAGACTAAATTAATTAATCATTATCATGCTTCGGTTCAATAATTCCGTAATATCCATCATCCCTTTTATAAACCACACTAAACCGTCCGGTATCGGAATTATTGAATAAGAAAAATCCATGGCCAACAAGTTCCATTTTTTCAATTGCTTCCTCTTCTGATAATGGGCTTGAATCCGTAAACCTCTTTCTTCTCAAAATATTAGGAATCTCAAATTCTTCTTCTTTAACTTCAACTGGCTCTGGCTCAAGGCTCTTTTTTTCGGAGCGATGAAGTTTTGCCTTATAACGTTCAATTTGCACTTTGATTTTATCCAGACATTCATCAAGTGCATTCTCAATAGTTTCATTTCTAGTCTCAGCTCTAATTACTGCGTTCGGAGCAAAAATTGTTAACTGACAGATATAAGCATCACTGGATTTGCGAGCTTTTTCATGTCTTACTTCTACTCTGAATTCTACAGATTCATCTTCTAAGCGGTCAGCAAAATTTTGCAGTTTCATTACCTTAGTCTCAATTAATTCTTTTTGACCATCACTTAGATTTAAATTTTTTGATTTGATTTTAAGTTGCATAACTTATTGATTAAAAAAATTATAAACGCTCATTACATTCGCTATTACAAAATTATAAACGCCACTAGGTACCCCCTTTGGGGCTACGCCATTAAAAGATTCCAATTAATCTTCTAATTTTTTTAATTTTCTAATCTTATAATGAGCAATATAATTATTGCGAATGTGGCTCTTAAAAGCAAGGTGGAAATGTCAAAAATCTCTAACTTGAATAGCTCTCAAAAACATGATAGTCTAGCTGTGAGAGAAAATAACTAAAAAATAAAAATGTCTTTTAAATTTATTGCAGATACATTTTCTGTAGCTCGTGATTCAGATCACTTTATTCAACTTAAAACCTTAAAGAGCCCCCGTACAGATGATCAAGTTTGGTTGTCTACGGAGATAGTCGGAGATAGTAAATACGCTCGCGCTACATCACAAAGTATTATTGATACAATGGAGGATGTATTTTTTGATAATTTTGAATTAAGTGTATATGAACGCTTTGAACAAGCGCTTAAGGAAGTGAATATTATTTTAAAAAGCCTAAAAGAGAAACGTGGTAAATCTTTTGGCCAAATAAATACGATTATTGCGGTATTTTCTAATAATGAACTTCATATTACTCAAAGTAATAATGCTGAGGCATATTTAATCAGGCAAAATAAATTTTCGATGATAAGTGAGGGTTTAAGTAGTAAATCTGAAGACCTCTTTGTAAATATTGCCAGCGGTGAGCTTATGCCTGATGACAAACTTATTTTCAGTACCGCTCGTCTTCTTCGCTTAGCTACTCATTCACAAATAGTACAGTTATTTAATGATGGTGTTGCTGAAGCCATAGAAGCAACTCGTGACTTAACTATGAATGATGAAGAATTAAGTTTGGGAGTTGTAGCTATCCATGCGAAGTTAATACAGAAAGCTTCAACTAAACTTGAGACCGTAAAAGAGAATAAACTACTTATCAAATTAAAAGAACTAGTCGCATCAATCGGTGATTTTATTAATAAAAAAACTAACAGAGGCGATAATGGAGTCAATACTAAAAAAGTCCTAACTGCAATTGCTGTTGTTGCATTAATTTTGATTGTAAGTGTGTCTTTCCTTGTAAAAAGTAGTAGGAACAATGCAATTCGCGAAGAATATCGTACAAAAATTGATGCTCTTCATCAGGATTTAAATATTGCTAATACAAAAGGATATGCAAATGATAAAGAATCTGCAAACGCAATTTTAACTAAGGTTGAAGGAGAAGCTCGCGAGATTTTAGATACAAATTATTTTCGTGCTGAAGCTTTGGCACTTTTAGATAAAATTCAGGATTCACGTGATAATATCAACAATACAGATAGATTAAAGGAATTAGCTCCTTATGTTGATTTGACGACAAAAGACACTGATGTAAAAGCATTAGGAATTGTAAATATGGACAAAAATTTCTTTGTTTATGGGTACAATAAGCTATATGAAATAATTCTTGATCAAGTATTAGAGCCTAGAGTAATCGATGATACTGAAATTGTAATTGCTGCTACAGCTATGAGTGACCAGGATATAATTGTATTCCTTACGCAATCAGGACGAATAATAGAATTTGAAAACGGTCAGATAAAATTTGCGAATACCGATGATGAATCATGGAAATCAGGGGTTGCTCTTGGTGCATATGGAAAGTATTTATATGTACTTAGTTCCGAAGATAATCAGATTTATAAATATGCTCGCTTACGTTCTAAATATTCTAGTGGTTCCGGCTACAACAGCGATGCTGATTTGAAGAACGCGATATCTATGACAATAGATGGTGACATTTATGTACTAAAAAAAGGTGGTTCAATTGTCAGACTTTTTAAAGGCAAACAACAACAGTTTAAAATAGAGAATCTTACTGTTGACCTTTCTGATGCAACACAGCTTTATACTTCAGCAGAATTGGATAATTTATATATTTTAGATCCTGTTAATAAGAGGGTAATTATTACTACAAAAAGTGAAAGTGGTATTTCTAGATACTATGGGCAAGTTGTATTTGAAGAATTGGAAAATATTAGAGGGATGTATGTTGAGAAAAATGAGAACAAATTGCATATCTTGACTGATAAGGAGATTTATAAGATTGATATTTAAATTACAAAGATTACAAATACTCACTTTGTTCGTAATTACAAAGATTAATTTTTGTAATGTGAAACTTTGTGATGCGTAGCTTTGTAATTTTTGTAATTTTTCTATATAATTCAATGCACTAACTCAATATAATGAATGAAATAAATTCCGCACTAGAGGATCTGAAGAAAGGTAAAATGATTATAGTCACGGATGATGAAAATCGTGAAAATGAAGGCGATTTGATGTTCGCGGCTGAGAAAGTTACGCCTGAGCTGATCAACTTTATGTGTAAAGAAGGACGGGGACTTATTTGTGTGCCGACTGAGGAGGAATTGGCATATCGATTAAATTTTCATCCAATGGTACCAAATCCTGATGGGAATTGTAATTTTACTGTATCCGTAGATGCCAAAAAAGGTATTACTACAGGCATTTCCGCTAGTGATAGGGCTTTAACTATTAAGAAAATTTTAGATAATAAATCAACTGCTAGCGACTTCATCCGTCCAGGACACATGTTTCCACTAATTGCAAAATCTGGGGGAGTTTTAGTTCGAGCAGGACATACAGAAGCTGCGGTCGACTTGATGAGACTTGCTGAATTAACTCCTGTCGGAGTGATTTGTGAGATTATGAATGATGATGGAAATATGATGCGCATGCCAGATTTGAAAAAATTCTCAAAAAAACATGGTCTTAAAATCATCACAATTCAAGATCTTATTCAATATAGAAGTCGAAATGAAAAATTAATTGTAAAGGAAGCTGAAGCCAATCTTTCTACTGAATTCGGAAAATTCAGGGTTCATGTTTATAAAGCAAAAACGGATTTAAAAGAGCATGTTGCCTTTGTGATGGGCGATGTTAAAAAGAAGAATTGTTCACTAGTGCGTGTACACTCTGAATGTCTGACAGGTGACGTATTCCATTCAAAACAATGTGATTGTGGAGATCAGCTACACCTTTCACTTAAAATGATTGCGGAAAGAGGTTGTGGAGTACTTTTGTATATGCGACAAGAAGGGCGTGGAATCGGGCTTGCCAATAAAATCAAAGCCTATGCTCTTCAGGAAAAAG
>JAOZLT010000347.1 GCA_029934675.1 Candidatus Altimarinota bacterium
ATGGTATCACTTTTGGTGGTGCTGGCTATGCCTTTGACTCTGCCGTATTGCAGATTACCGGCGAAACCAACACATTTGATGGCTCAATTGATGCACGCAGTTCAACTCTTGAGGTTACAAAACTTGCTGATGCAGGTTTGCCAAGTTCAATTGGCGATGGGAGTTCACATCCGATAATTGGTACAGTGAATCAGAGCTGGGCTCCAGGAAATTTCAGGTACATAGGTACGAATTCATCCACAACTGATCGTAGGTTTACTGTCAAGGGCTGGGGAAGTGGTAGTAGTATACATAACAACAGTCCGAACAACAGTGATCTAACATTCAGTTCGCTTGCGGACTGGTATCTTGGGTGGCGTCAATGGGATCAGACTCTAAATCTCCGAGGCACGTCAACTGGGCGGAGCACGATTGCCGGCATTTTGAGCAATAGCGACTATACGGCAGGAGCAAAGACTCGGGTAAATGTGGACAGCAGTGGCACATGGGTGCTGTCAGGCAACAACACCTACAGTGGTGGCACGACAATCACCGACGGCACACTTGAAGTAGGTGATGGCGGCAATGCTGGCAGCGTGGGCGACGGGACGGTTGTGAACAATACAGCCTTGATTATTGACCGTAGCGGAAGCCTGTCTATTCCAGGTGTGATTTCCGGTGCAGGAACATTTGAGGTTAAGGGTGGCGGTACGCTGACTCTGGATGGTGACAATACATATACGGGAACCACGACAATCAATGACGGAACTTTGCTGGTCAATGGTTCGCACAGTTCAGCGGGGGATTACACAATCAATTCTGGTGAAACATTGGGTGGCAATGGAATTATACATGGCGACATTAGCTGCTCTGTTGCGGGCAGCACAATTTCCACGGGGACAGATTCGGGGCAATTTACGATTGACGGCAATGTGAGTTTCACGGCCGATGGAACCTTTGCCCCTACTGCAAATGCAACTGGTTCGGGTAATGCACTGAATGTTACCGGCACGGTTACGCTGGCTAGCGCGACGCTGGATGCTTCTTTGGATTTCGCACCGATTTCTTCTGATAAAGTTTTTATAATTATCAATGATGGATCGGATGTCATCAGCGGGACTTTTGACGGGCTCAATCAGGGCAATACGGTTACGGTCAGCGGCGAGCATGTGGACTACACCATGAGCATCAGCTATGAGGGCAACTCCGTAACGGGCGAGACTACAGGTGGTAACGATGTTGTGCTGTATAACGCTGCGATTGACAGCAGTAGTTTTTCTGCGAGTATGAAAATTGTATTTTCTGGTTATACAGGTTCGACGACACTGACGAACTTTCCGGTAATGGTTAAGTTGAGTGATGCTTTGACGGGCTTCAATCACGACAATTTTGCTTCGGATGTCGGCAGTGATCTACGTTTTGTTGATGCTGACGGTATGACAATTTTGAATCATGAAATTGAGGAGTGGGATGCAAACGGCGAATCGGTGGTTTGGGTACAGGTACCTAAGCTTGAAGGAACAGGCGCGGATTATATTACGGCCTACTGGGGTAATGCCGCTCTGCTTACCTATGATGCCGACGCGTTTGATCCGGCGGCAGATGTGTCCGGATGCCAGCTTTGGTTGAAAGCCGATGCGATTGCAGGGTTGAATGATGATGAGCAGATTGAGACCTGGATAGATTCATCGGGCAACGAAAATGATGCAACTCGCGCATCTGGTGATGCCAAGTTCAGAACAAATGTCTTGAACGGAAAACCTGTAGTTCGGTTTGATGGCCCAAATGATTATTTTACATTTACCGAGATATCCGATGTACGAACGGTTTTCATGGTAATGATGGAAGATTCTGATGCAGCTACTGATTGGAAAAGTTTAATTTCTCATACAAGTGAAAACTGGTGGCATCGAGGGCCAAGCAAAACATTCTGGAGTTCGGTTTATGGTAATCCTGCGGTATATAATGGAACAACTTGGGTCAATGGAATTAGCGTTAACGGGCAATCAACCACGGTTCCGACATCAATGTCCATCGTTACTGTTCTAACGACAGGCAATGTTCCATCAAATCAGCTTGGTCGAGACAGGGCTCAGACAACTAGGGGTTGGGATGGTGATTGCGCTGAAGTGATTATCTACAATCGGGTTTTGACAGATCATGAGAGAATCATGGTTGGTCAATACCTTACCACCAAATATGGACTATCGACATCGTACGAAGACTCCCATGCTCCGGATTATACATGTGATGGCTCAACATGGTCAAACGGATATGAGGCTGTGTGGCATATGACAGAAGTCAATGCGCAGGACTCCACTGACAATAATCATCATGGTGCGGCGACAGGAAGCGGGCTTGGAATTGTCAACACAGGGGATAATAGAATTGGCGGCGGTGCACTGGAAGTCGATAATGATGGTGGCATAGACCATGTTAAAACATTCGGCACTATACTTGCACAATGGCAATCGCAGGCATCATTCAGTGCGTGGTATAAATATGATGATGTTGGTGGTGATGGGAATTCTGAT
>JAOZLT010000348.1 GCA_029934675.1 Candidatus Altimarinota bacterium
TAGAACAGTTTGTAATTGCAGCCAGTGGCAGTTTTGATGTGATTTTGGATGATGGAAAAAACAGAAAGAGAGTTACCCTTAATCGGCCCAATTTAGCATTACATATTGTACCGGGTTTATGGCGAGAATTGGACAACTTTTCATCAGGTTCCATTTGTATGGTTTTGGCTTCTCATGGTTATGATGAAAAGGATTATATTAGGGATTATAAAGAATTTTTGGCATGGAAATTATAACTGTATCTGCAAGAGAATACGACCAGTACTTTAAAACACCGTATCATATTTTTGTCTCAGGGGCATTTAATGAGCTAAATGCTGACAAATGTGAAGAGATTTTTTATTTACTTTTTAAAGATAAAAAAGTAAGATTAGGGATTATTGCTGGTATTAAAGAAAACAATTTATACTCACCTTTTTCGGCACCATTCGGTGGATTTAGTTTTATCAAAGAAGATATTCGCTTACAACATATCGAATTGGCTGTTGATTTATTGAATATCTGGTCTGAAGATAAAGGGCTTAAAAGTATTCAAATCACATTGCCTCCTACGTTTTATCACAGATCATTTATTTCTAAGCTGATCAATGTGTTGTATCGGAAATATTTTACTATACTTTCAAGTGACCTGAATTACGCATTTGATCTGAAGAATTTTGATGGGGATTATATGAATCGGATTTGGAGGAATGCTCGGAAAAATTTGAAACGTTCTCTAGATCAAGCCCTGAAATTTGTATTAGCAGTAACTGAAGAGGAAAAACAATTGGCGTATCATGTCATAAAGGTTAATAGGGAATCCAAAGGATTTCCTTTACGGATGACATGGAAGCAAGTTAAAAAGACTATTGAGTATATACCTGCTGACTTTTTTTTAGTTTCAAAAAATGAGGTAATTATTGCTTCAGCAATGGTTTTCCATATTTCTGATACTATTGTACAGGTCGTATATTGGGGAGACCTTCCAGATTATTCTTCTTTAAAGACTATGAATTTTTTATCCTTTAAGATATTTGAATATTATAAAACTACTGACATTAAAATTATAGATATTGGCCCGTCAACAGAAAATTCCATTCCTAATTACGGTTTATGTGAATTTAAAGAGAGTATAGGTTGTGATATTGTATCGAAGATATCTTTTGCAAAAGAATTAATATAAATCTTTTTTATGAGAATTAAAAAATGTGAATTTACTGAAAATTTATTATCACTAACATATAGATGGTTAAATGACACTGAAATAAAAGAATTAACAAATACGCCTGATTTTACCCAAATTGATCAAAAAGAATGGTTTGTTAAAATAAAGAATGCTAAAGACTATAAAATTTGGACAGTTTGTTTTAATAAAATACCAATAGGAATTTTTGGAATTAAGAATATAAAGAATAATGAAGGGGAATATTGGGGGTATATTGGAGAAAAAGCATATTGGGGTAAAGGAATAGGTAAGTGGATGGTTGATGAATCAATCAATTTTTGTAAAGTAATAAGCTTAAGTAAGTTGTATTTAAACGTATTAAAGTCAAATAATAGAGCCATAGGTTTATATAAAAAAAAAGGATTTTGTATAGTTAGTTCTGATGATAAAATGATTAAAATGGAAAGAATTTTATGATTAAATTTTTAGATCTTCAAAAGATAAATGCGCAATATAAGCAAGAACTAAAAGAAGCAGCCGAGAGAGTAATTGATTCTGGCTGGTACCTTTTAGGGAAAGAACTGGAGCAGTTTGAAAATAATTATGCATCTTTTTGTTGTACAAAATATGCTTTGGGTGTTGCTAATGGTTTAGATGCCTTACGTTTGATATTTAAAGCTTACATCGAAATGGGAGTTATGCAAAAAAGAGATGAAGTTCTTGTACCTGCCAATACCTATATCGCATCGGTACTTGCAATTTCAGATAATGATCTTGTTCCTGTTTTTGTAGAACCGAATATCAACACCTACAATATGGATACCTCTAAAATAGAAGAGGCCATCACTCCAAAAACAAAGGCTATCTTAGCAGTACATTTGTATGGACAGATCTCAGTTGATAATAAAATGCTGGAGATATGTAAAAAATATGATCTTAAACTGGTGGAAGATGCAGCACAATCTCATGGTGCTCAATTTAAGGATAAAGTTTCCGGGGGAATTGGCGATGCTGCAGGACATAGTTTTTATCCCGGTAAAAATTTGGGTGCTTTAGGCGATGCCGGTGCTGTAACTACCAATGATAAAGTTCTTTATAAAACCATAGATGCTTTACGTAATTATGGTTCTTTTGAAAAGTATAAGAATAAATATCAGGGATTAAACTCCCGTATGGATGAGATACAGGCTGCTTTTTTAAACGTAAAACTAAAATATATTGAGAAAGACATTGAAGGCAGAAGACATGTAGCAAAATATTATCTGGAAAATATCATTCACCCTGATATTATTTTACCACTTCAGAATTTATCTCCCCTTAGGGGAGATGCCGAAGGCAGAGGGGATCACGTCTGGCACCTCTTCG
>JAOZLT010000349.1 GCA_029934675.1 Candidatus Altimarinota bacterium
GAGCTACCTTCAAAAATAAATTCATAGTTGTAATTGTTTCCTGCTGTAACAGCAAAGGTTTCAGTTTGTGAATCAAACCCTGTTACCGATGCTTCCAGCCTCCAGGAGCCAGCAGGTAGGGTTGTAGATGCGGTGCCATCGCCAGTCGAAGTCATCTGCAAGTAGATTTCATTATTCAGAAATGCATCAACAGTTCCACCAACAATTGGGCTGTCGTCATCCATTTTCAAGAGACATTCCAACGAGCCAGTTGGAGTGCCAACTACTTCATGCATAATCTCGGCAACTGTTCCTACATCGCCATTACCAACAGCAAGATACCGTGTGAACGATGCTGAACCGCCACCGCTTCCAATAGATACAGTGTTAACATTAACATCAACCCAGCCGCTGCCATTCTCGCCCCAGAGATCGCCAAGAGGTGATATGTATCCGTAAGAGACGTCGGTGGCAAAACCTGCAACCCATGGCTCGGTAGTTGTACTGGCAAACTCAGTCCCATGAACTGGAGCGTATTGCCAACAGTTGCCCCATGTGAAAGCATCGCCAACTTCATAGTTGCTGATAGAGCTACCGTTATTGGTGAATGTAGTTGTGATAGTCAGAAACTTGTCGTTATCAAAAAGAATATAGTCAGTAGTTATATCCAAGTTAGAATTATCAGTATCAACACCAGTAACAGTGATAATCGAGTGATCTACATTATTGACCACCGTAATTGAGTTGTAATGAGCCTGCCGAGGCCAATCGTCATCAAGATACAGATAAAGCTCTTCAACTGCATCATTGCGAGTATTTGAATACCCGGCATCGATAAGATTGCCACCAGTTTCACCGTAATTAACAGTATGACCAATATCAGTGACAATTACCGCAATATTTTGATTCTCAATCAGATAATCGCCAATTTGACCGTTGGCGTAATATCCGTTCAATAGCTGCGCCGATGATGTTATTTGCGTAGCAGAGGTGGCAAATACTACAGCAGGGAGCAACAAGAACAGCAGGGCGATTCGGGAGGTTGACATTTTATCTCCAAGATTAGTTTGGTATGGTTCAACCTATAATTATACCATGTATATATGATGGGCGCAACTGATTGGGGTTTTGATTTAATGTTAATGTTTTTATGATATGATAAAGCTATTGCCTGACTACCTCGTTATGGTCAAGAGTCCAGTTGATATGTTGTAGTGGAGGCTTATACAGTTTGTATAAGCCTCCCCATTAATTGAGTTATCTTCTTCCAAAGTTAACATAAAACATATATGTATATTAGAAGAGCAATTACTTTAACTCCCAACTGTCCAATTTACCATCAGTTCCACCAAGATTGTTTCCGCCACTACAATCTATAAAAGTAACTGTGCCAAAGGGATATTCCCATTTCAAATAATCTTGATTGGATGAAAAACTAGGCGGAATATCACCAAATAAATCCAATACTTGATTTTTGTTCATTCCCTTTTTTAGTGATGCCCACGATTCTTCGATAGTTGTTGGTCTTGATTCATAGTTTTCATCTGATTCCAAGAATTTATCAATATAGGAATAGATAGTATATGAATAATCACTTTTTGCAGTAACGTTCATCGCTACTTTCCTTTTGGTGATAACTCTAACTACGGTTTCGTCTTTATCCGAAGGCTGAATAACTACCCGCACAAATTCACCATATGACCCGCCGGTTAACCTTTTCTGTGCAATAATGACATGGTGAAATTCGTCTTGGTCGTAAAACTCCTCAATTTCAAGCCCAGAAGCTATTATCGCTGATTCAGTAGCAGATTTAACTGCTTCATAATTAGCATTAAATCTCATTGTCTTTCCTGTCTCCATGGAGTACTTCTTCATTGAGCTGACAGAGGCACAGGAACAAACAAAAATTAGACACAATACAGAAGCTAAATACCAAAATTTTCTCATGAACTTTCTCCTTTGTTATTGAGGAATATGGTCCTCAATTTGAAGTGGCCCACATTTTTGACAGCTCAGAGAGCAATTTAAGGTGTATTCCTTAGTCATTATCAGACCACCATTTTCTCATTGTATATTTCCATCGGTGTCTTGTCATCACTTAATGACGAGTGTAGCTAGGAGACAATTATGGAACGGAAGCGGAATCACTATATCCCGCGTCTACTATTAAATAATTTCGCGTCCAGATCTTCCGGCAAGAAGACGTGGATAAACCTCTACGAATAATTCTCCTGTTTGAACAGCCAGAATTTAAATTTCAAAAAGCCAGTTGACATGTTGTAGCAGAGGCTTACACAGAATGCATAAGAAGAAGATGCAATTGACATGGTTTGTGGTTCGCTTTACAGTGCAACGGGTTACAAGATAATAGAAAATGACATTGGAGTTTTATACAGACTGTATAAATGTTGTTAGCCGTCTGGAATATATAGATCTGTTAATGGCATATTCTTGAGACCCAATAAATAATTGAGAAAAAGAACCATACTTAAAATATTTTTCACTAACCTTGAAAAACCGCTCCACTTG
>JAOZLT010000350.1 GCA_029934675.1 Candidatus Altimarinota bacterium
TAATAGCTTTACAAAAAAAAACTGCCTTGGTAAGGCAGTTTTCAATTATTCAATTGTGAATTTATTTTACTTCTATTAATTTTGATCTTTCTTCAATAATTTCCTTTTTTGGAATATTGATGATCAATTCACCATTTTTGTATGAAGCCTTGATATTATCTACATTAACAATGTCTTTGGGAAGTGTAAAAGCTCTTTTAAAATTTTGATAATCAAATTCTTTGTGAGAATAGTTTTTGTCAACTTCTTCATTTTCTATCTTTCTTTCCGTAGAAATAGTTAATACATTATCTGTAATATCGATATTAAAATCTTTTTTCTCAATCCCTGGTGCAGCCAGGATCAAATAGAATTCTTTTTCTGTTTCCCTTATATTGGCTGCAGGAAATGATAATTTACGTTGATCATTTGTATGAATTGAAAATTCATTTAACAGATCATTAAAAATATTTGGTAATACTGGATTTCTTTTTACTAACATAACTTTACTTTTAAGGTTAATACTAAATTATAATATTTGTATTTCAATAAAAATGCCAATCTGAATTCATGTCAATTTAGCAGGGAAATAACAGAGTTATGTGTCATTATAGCAGCTGAATGTCAGTATATTACATGAAAAAACCTATTTCTATTGAAATAGGTTTTTCGCAATGAATTAATAGAGGTTGCCTTAATCTAAATCATTTATTCCTAAAAACTAATTCATCATTAAAAGCATCGAGTAGTATATGACTATCGGCTGTTATTTTTCCTGATAATATTTCCTTGGATAGTTCATTCAAAACCTCTCGTTGTATTACCCTTTTTATAGGTCTTGCCCCAAATTGAGGATTGTACCCTTTTTCAGATAAACTTTCAATCGCTTCTTTTGAAAAAGAAAAAGTAATATTCTTTTCTTTCAGCATTTTAGTTAGAATATTTAATTGCAACTCAACGATCTTAGTTACTTCTTCTTTATTCAAAGGTGTAAACATGATAATTTCATCAATTCTGTTTAAAAACTCTGGTCTGATCGTTTTTTTCAATAAGGTCACTACTTCGGTTTTTGTCTTTTCAATAACTGAATCTCGATTATCCATATCTATATTTTCGAAATTCTCTTGAATAATATGAGCGCCAAGGTTAGATGTCATAATAATAATTGAATTCCTGAAATCAGCTACCCTTCCTTTATTATCAGTCAACCTTCCTTCATCTAAAACCTGCAAGAGGATGTTGAAGGTATCGGGATGCGCTTTTTCAATTTCATCCAATAATATAACAGAATACGGTTTTCTTCTAACTGCTTCTGTCAATTGACCTCCTTCTTCATATCCTATATAACCAGGAGGAGCACCTATTAACCTACTAACAGCATGGCGTTCTTGGTATTCACTCATGTCAATTCTGGTCATTGCGTTTTCATCGTCAAATAAATAATCTGCCAAAGCCTTTGCTAATTCAGTTTTACCTACTCCCGTGGTTCCCAAAAAAAGAAAAGATCCAATCGGTTTTTTGCTATCTTGTAATCCTGCTCTCGAACGTCTTACAGCATCCGAAACAGCCTCTATGGCCTCATTTTGACCGACAACTCTGTTGTGTAGTTCATCTTCCAAATGCAAAAGTTTTTCCTGATCACTTTGCAGCATTTTCTGTACAGGTATTCCTGTCCATTTTGCTACAACTTCGGCAATATCTTCACTCGTAACTTCTTCTTTAATTAATGAATTCTTTTGATTCAGTTCTAATTCCTTTTGGAATTCTGCTAAATTCTCTTCTTCCTTCTTGATCTTTCCATATCTTATTTCAGCAACAAGTCCATAATCTCCATCTCTTTCTGCTCTTTCAGCTTCAAGTTTGTAATTTTCAATATTTTCTTTAGCGGTCTGAACTTTGTCAATTACTTCTTTTTCATTTACCCATTTTGCATTTATCTCATTTCTTTTCTCTTTGATATTTGCTAATTCCTCTTTTAATTTTTTTAATTTTTTCGTGTCATTTTCTCGTTTAATAGCTTCAATTTCAATTTCCATCTGCATTATTTTACGATCTAATGCATCTAACTCTTCCGGTTTGGAATTGATCTCCATTCGCAATTTAGCTGCGGCTTCATCCATAAGGTCAATTGCTTTGTCCGGTAAGAATCGATCTGATATATAACGTTGAGACAATTCTACCGCTGCAATTATTGCTTCATCTTTTATTTGAACTTTATGATGAGTTTCATATTTATCTTTTATTCCTCTTAGGATTGATATGGCACTCTCTTTATCGGGTTCATTAACAATGACTTTTTGGAAACGACGCTCCAATGCTTTGTCTTTTTCAAAATATTTTTGATATTCGTCAAGTGTTGTAGCTCCAATTGCTCTGAGTTCACCTCTTGCTAAAGCAGGCTTTAAAATATTTGCTGCATCCATGGCTCCCTGGCCACCACCAGCACCAACTAAAGTGTGTATCTCATCAATAAAGAGTACAATCTCTCCGTTTGATGATACAACTTCCTTTACCACAGATTTTAATCGC
>JAOZLT010000063.1:0-1502 GCA_029934675.1 Candidatus Altimarinota bacterium
ACTCCTCAAACATTTTCTGAATATGAGGATAATAAAGTGTATCTTCTTTAAGATCCGGAAAAACTGAACCAAATGCTTTTGTAAAAACCCCCATACACACAAAAACAACTACCGATAACACTATGATTATCAGGAGGGCTTTCCTGACCTTGCTCATAGAGATTTGCTTAAGGAGTGGTTGTTATTCTAAGTGGAAAAGTGGGGATATGTCAAGGTCTGTTTCTCTAAATTTTATAAACTAGGTTCAAGAACTTTTTCCTTGAATAAAAAAACACTAACGAACGTCATATCATAACGACATTCACTTTCTTAAATATGCTTGTCTGAACGGCGCCTTTTTACTCGCACTTTTTCAGTTAAATATATTTTTCTAATAAAAAATCATAACACTGTTTAATTGCTTTTCCCCTATGTGAAATTTCATTTTTTTCGTTTTTGGATAGCGCTGAAAAGACTTGATCCTTACCTTCTGGTAGAAAGACTGCGGAAAGAGGGATACCCGGCTCTAAGCTAACTTGAGGTTTAGGTAAGATGGTGCCTTTGCATTCACCTCTGAACGTTAGGGTCTCTTCATTTGGTCTATATACTGCTATAACACTTATAAATTTTGCCTGTTTATTTTTTTCGGCGGATATTCTATTTAAAAAGTATTTTAGCCACTCTTCATCACTAGCTTCTGCCCCTGCCCCCCAGCGCCTTGTGTGAATGCCTAATTCACCTTGAATCGCATCTACTATTATTCCAGAGTCATCGGCGATAGTGGGAAGGTTTAATTGTCTTCCAAAATATTCAGCTTTTATAATTGCATTCGCCTCATAACTGTCGCCATCTTCCTCCACATCTCCATCAAATTTTTCATCATTCAGAGATACGAAATTGAATGGAAGGTCTTCTAAAACCTCCATCAATTCTTTAAATTTACCGAAGTTATGAGTGCCTATTAGGATTTTTTTCATGTGAAAGCTGTTATATATCAAATATATCTAAACCTGCTTGTGTGGACAAGCGATTGTCTACCTCTGGGTTAAAATATTTATTTCAATGAGTGAATTTTCTTTTCAATTTGCCATAGTACATAATCAATATCATCAAAAATATCTTCATCGTCAAATCTTAAGAAATGAATATCATATTTTTCAATAATACTTTGCCTCTTTTTATCTCTTTCTTTTGCTCCTTCCCAGTAATGTGAATCACCATCTACTTCTATGGCTAATTTTAATTTTGTACAGTAGAAATCGATAACAAAAGGACCGATTCCATATTGTCTTCGGAATTTAAAGCCAAGTAATTTTTTTTCTTTAAGCTCATCCCATAAATCCATCTCTGCTTTTGTTGGATCATTTCTTAATTTTCTACGTTTCCAATTATCCTTTTTCCTATTAAAAATAATTCCCATGTTCATTTGCATACAAAATATTAGATAGCTAATTTATCAGAATGTTGTTAAAAAATCAAATTACCAAATAGTCCCTCCTTAGACGAGGAGGGGTTGGGGAAGT
>JAOZLT010000063.1:1602-8085 GCA_029934675.1 Candidatus Altimarinota bacterium
CGGTATGAGTAGTTAGTTATGTGTGTAATATTACCTAAAACTACAACAAACCACTGGACTACCCCTTCCTCCTCCTTCTAAAGGAGGGGCGAACTGATTGCACATCAAACAATATCTGTTTTGGGGGTGAGATTAGTTATTTTGCCAATTCAATCAAATAATTAGGTTTCCAAATAGTCCCTCCTCAGGCGAGGAGGGGTTGGGGAGGTCGGTATGAGTAGTTAGTTATGTGTGTAATATTACCTAAAACTACAACAAACCACTAGACCACCCCTTCCCCCTCCTTCTAAAGGAGGGGCGAACTGATTGCACATCAAACAATATCTGTTCTGGGGGTGAGATTGGTTATTTTGCCAATTCAATCAACTCTTCAGGTTTCAAAGATACTATCTCCGCATGCCCAAGTTCTGGCACTATAACAAAATCAATTACATCACCATGACGTTTTTTGTCTTTAAGTATATAGCCAATCAAATTTTCTATTAAAAGTTCTTCAGGTAATTCTGTTGGCAGGTGCATGGATTCTAAAGTTTCTTTAATTATTTTCCCTGTATTTTCATCCTGCTTGCCTAAATTTTGAGCGACCTTATTTGCAATCACCATACCGATACTAATTGATTGGTCATGTGATAGTTTGTAATTCATTGCTGTCTCAATTGCATGTCCGAATGTGTGACCATAATTGAGAATTTTTCTAATTCCACTTTCTTTTAAATCCTGACTTACGATATTCATTTTAGCGTTTACGGATTTGATTATTATTTGACTCAAATCCAAAGACTCTTTTTTAAGGTCAGCGATAATAGTTTTATCAATTATTGCTCCGTATTTCACAATTTCCCCCATGCCAGGCATTTGTTTTTGGTCAGGAAAGCTTTTTAGGAAGTTTGGGTCGATTAACACGTAGTCTGCGAGATAAAAAGTTCCGATTATGTTTTTGGCTCCTAAATTAATTGCAGTTTTTCCTCCAATTGCAGCATCCACCATACCGAGAAGAGAAGTGGGGATTGCTATATATTTCATTCCTCTCATATAAACAGAAGACACGAAACCGGCTAAATCAGTTACCATGCCTCCGCCAAAACCGATAACAACATCGGAACGGGTAAAACCGTTTGATAATAGTTTTTCTGCTAACCCGATAGCATTTTTTAACTCCTTACTTTCTTCTCCTGCTGGAACTGAGATAATCAAAGCTTTTGGAAATATAGATTTTAATTTTTCTCCATAAATTTTCTTAATATTACTATCGGTAATTATTGCAAATTTGCTTTCAGGATATTCTTTTTTTAGAAGTTCTCCACTTTTTTCAAATAAACCTTCTTTTATGAGGATTTTTGAGTTACCTTGTGACGTTGTTAGGTGTATAGGTTCCATATTTTTTTAAATCCGAATATCGAAATCCGAAATTCGAAACAAATTTTAAACCTGTCTGCCGGTAAGCAAGGTTAGAATGTTTAAATTTTCAAAACTTTTGCATTTGGGGTTTAGAAAATTCGATATTGTTTCGATATTCGATATTCGGATTTCGAGTTTAGTTATTTCCATTAAGTATATGCATAGTTCTAAGCTGTTCCATCATTTCCCTGAATGAATCAAATGTCAGTGATTGTTTTCCATCACTTAATGCTTCATCTGGTTTATTATGAACTTCAACAATTATACCGTTAGCTCCAGTTGCCAATGCACCTAGTGCAAGTGGTGCGACTAAATCGTATCTACCGGCGGCATGACTTGGGTCGGCAATAATAGGTAAATGAGAGATTTCTTTGATTAAAGCTAATGAATTTAAATCCAAAAGGTTTCTAGTGGATTGCTCAAATGTTCTAATTCCTCTTTCACAAAGAACAACATTTTTATTTCCCTCATTTAATATGTACTCAGCGGCAAGCAAAAATTCTTCCACTGTCGCAGACATTCCTCTTTTTAAGAGTATCGGTCTGCCGGTTTTTGCAGCCTTTTTAATAAGGTCAAAATTCTGCATATTACGAGCTCCTAACTGAATCATATCTATATCGTATTTTTCAAAAAGTGGTATATGCTCAATTGAAATCAACTCCGTAACTATAGGCAGTCCAGTTTCCTTACGAGCCTGAGCCAAAAGCTTAAGTCCATCTTCCTGCATTCCTTGAAAAGAGTATGGGGATGTACGTGGTTTAAAAGCACCTCCACGCAGCATTTCTGCCCCAAGTTGTTTAACTCCTTTGGCTATGGTTATAATCTGTTCTTCAGATTCCACTCCGCAGGGTCCCGCTATAATTACAGGCTTTTTATTGCCAAATTCCACATTCCCGACTTTTACGATTGAGTTTTCGGGTTTGTATTCACGGCTAACTTTTTTGTAAGGTTTGGACACAAGAAGTATTTCTTTAACTCCGGGGAGTCGTGAGAGATTCCCTTCATCAAGTTTATTTTTATCGCCAATTACTCCAATGGCAGTACGTTGATCACCAAACATAGCTTCGCCACGTAGACCGTGGTTTTCGATAGTTTGAAGGACATGGTTAGCCATCTCTTTAGTGGCGCTTTTTTGCATTACGACGATCATATGTACAGTGGTTATATGGTTATTGTTAAATTGCATGTTAGTTATAAGTTAATTATTACAAAAGGTGAAGGATTTTGAAATCCTAATAATAGTAGTAATACTTTTTATAATAAGGTTTATAACTAAAATGACATGACGATATAACAAAAAACTCGAAAATCGAAACTCGAAAATCGAAATAATTATAACGAAACAACTTACTTATGATAAGTTTTAAGTTTTGTCGCCTTGTTATGTCGTTATGTTGTTGCATCATATATAAAAAAATCCGCTTTATTCGAGCGAAAATTTATCAGTTTGCATGAAAAATTATACCGCTCAGCGGGTTTGAAAATAAAAATAAAATTTGTTCCAAGTAGTATTTTTCATAACGCTCAAATTATATCAGTTTTTTTTGGAAAGTCAAATACTTACATTTGTGAATTTTAATTTCTGATTTCAATAGCTAATTGTTAAATGGAAGAATAACAATCAGAAATCAGAAATGATAAATCTTAAATGATATTACCATTCACGAAACGGTTCTGCTATTTCAATAGCATTATCTCTTTCTGTCGCAAGTCTGTCGAATTCTGCTTTGAGTGTTTTGGAGGCATTGCAATGCAAACTAATATAATCTTCTACTGGCATTTTGGGTGCATTACCTGTTACATCAGCAACTGCAATACTGCCAAGTTTATCCAATAATCCTTGTACTGGCCCTGTAACTTGTGCAGTAGCAAGGCTCGCCACAGTTGAGCCAGAAGGTTGTAGATATTTACTGAACTCAGCCATGCTTTGATAGCTTGTATTCACTCTTAATCCCGATAAACCACTAAACATAATTGCAGAATCTATAATAAATTTATTGGTAACATCAGAGAGTGCTGATAGACAGTTGTCTAGAGCTTGTCTTCTGCCTCTTTCTACGTTTTGCATAAGGTTTTGGAAATTACTTGCTTCACTTGATAGGGCTGACTTCATACCTCTTATTGTGGCTGAATCATCTATGCAAATTGAGCTTGTATCACATAATTTAGGAAATGCAAAAACGCCTATTTCAGTATTTTCGTCTGAACAGTTGGTGTCGAAGGTTTTTTCGCAGGTATTGGTACGAGCATTGCATCCCATTTTCCAATAAGTATTTCCTTCGCAGATTGAGTCACAATCAGAATCATATTTGCACTCTCCATCTTCTTCATCTTTGTCTTCAGAGCCTTCTTTATCGCTATCATCTTCATATATGCTTGTATCCGTAACAGAAAGGCACTCTTCTTTACTAAACCCTGTACCGCCTGAAAATTCGTTTCCATAAGCCGTATAGTCTCCCATTTTTTCGCAATAGCTAGTGTCTCCTGTTTCTATCGCAATGGCTTGATAGCATTCTTCACGACTGTAATTTGGAGGACCGTCGTTTTCTCCAATGTAATCACAATAACTTCCATCTTTTTGTCTTTGTGCTAATTTGATGTAGCATTTTGTTCTTGTTCCGCCATATTCTGCTCCTTCACAGGCTTCAGGGGTATTTGTATATATTCCAACTTTTTGATAGCAATGGCTTTCAGTATGAGCGTCATCAAACCATTCACATGCTCCAGATGCCCATTCAAAGAATATGCATCCAGATAGGAAAGGTATGGCTAGTAAAATTAAGGAAAGCTGAAAAAATCGTTTCATTTTTTAAACATAATTAAATTGTAATGATATCAATTGTATCCAGTTTTAGCTTTTGTTACAATAGATATGTTTTATAAACCTCAATTCAGCTTATTATGCCAGTACGTTCACAATCACCGTTGGAAAAAAAATATGCAAGCATATCTAATGCTAAAGAAGATCTTGTACACTTAAAAAATAAATTAACACCCAGTCAAAAAAAGACTGTACTTAAAGAGCAAATGTCTGGTAATGCTAAAGGTGTTTTGAAAAAAATAGATTCATTTGACCAGTTTGAAGATGTCTTACTTGATGAAAAAGGAGGAAAGAAACTTAATATAATCGCCTTAGTGGGTTTATTGGCATGGTTTTTGAAGCCAGAAAAAAAAGATAGTGATAGTGAAGAGAAAAAAGTATCGGAGAGAAAGACTGTGGAAACAAAAAGTGCTACAAAAAGTAAAAAAGATGATGAGGTAATATATGCTGATATTCATGCAAAAAGAGTTGAAGATATTAATGTTAAATATGCAACCATATCACCAAAGGCTAGTCCGGAAGTTGTATTAGTCGCCATTGAGACAAATGCAAAAAATTTAGATCAAATTTATAAGAGATATCTTAAAACAGGAGATCTGACAGAATTGAGATATTTTATTTTTATGGCTGTTACGGCTAAAGAATCTGGTCCATCCAAGAATAATAAATGGAAACTTCGATTAGTTAACCAGGCTGCAGTTGGGCCTAGGACAAGGAAGAAGTTGTTAAAGAAATTTGGTATAAAAGTCCCACCACTCAAAGGAAGTAATTATCTTTTTCAGAACGAAGCACAGATTTCTACTTATGAGTCATTTAAAGAACGTGTATTTTCAGTATTTAACACTACGAATGCAGGTGATGCAGCTCAAATTCTTTCTCGATGTGCAATTGGTAAATATCAGGTACTTCCAATTTATTGGGTAAATGGTGTTAAGCATAAGAAAAAAATGGGTGATGCGGAATTAAGAGTTATTTACGATTATATAAAGGACGCTAATCTTCAACAAAAAACCGCAATGAGGATAATTGATGGAATGGGCAAAAGACATAACTGGAATCCTGCTTACGTAATGGTTGAATATTATGCGGGCGAACGCGGAGTTAAACTTTTGAAACAAAATAATTCCGCAATAAATCGTAAGCAGTATGGTGGACATGGAAGTATAATGGATTATGTCAAAAGGACTACTGCATTGGCTAATAGGCTCATCTCCCAGAGTAGACGTAAAGCATAATTCGTAACTAATACTTCGGATTATATCCTAGTGTAGCAATGGGATAGTAATTGTTGTATCAATTTAGAATAACCAATTTCCAATTTCCAAAAGATTTCGAATATAGAATTTCTAAACATTATTCGGTAAGTCAGTTGTTCATCAATCCACTTAGCCAAACCACCCCTCTCGACCAGTCGAGCACCTCCTTACTTGAGGATGGGGAAATTTTATATGGAATAATTATTATATTATTATCATACCAATAATTTCCCCTCCTAGAATTAGGAGGGGCCGATTCGCCGCGGTGAACCGGGGGTGGTCGGGGGGGTGATTGTGGTCGTGGTGGTCGTGGGTTAATTCATAATTCATAATTACCCTCCTGTCATCTCCGAGCCCCATTCTCTCTCTTGCCATTCTCGAGCCCGCCACTTTGGGCGGTGTTTTTGACCTGGGAGTTTTCTATCGGTTATTTGAAATTCGTTATTAAAAATTGACTGGAAATTGGTTATTCAAAATTCTTAATTCTTAATTAATCCCGTATCGTAGCGCCTTCGTTTTTTAGATTAGCAATGACTTTTTGATGAATACTGTTTACCTGTTTCTCAGTTAGTGTTTCCATATCTGAGCGATATGTAATCGAATAGGTTAAACTGCGTTTGTCTGCTCCGATATTCTCACCCGTATATTCGTCAATTAACTGAATATCTTTTACCAATGTTTTGTCAGTTTTCTTGATAGCTGTGAAATAGTTTTCTGCCAATTGTTTTTTTGGAATCAGGATACTGACATCTAATTGCATTGAAGGATATTTTGGGATTTCTTTATATTTATTTATTGGATTAATATTCATTGTGTGAATAGCATCCAAATTTATTTCGGATACCACAACCCTTTCTTTAATGTTGAAGTTTTTGGTAATTTGCGGATGAACTTCATAGATTTTTCCTACATTTTTACCTCTAAGCACTAAATTAGCTCTTCTACCAGGATGTTCATGGCTAATAGGCTTAATGTCAGTTGGTTTTAGTGAAAAACCAATTTTTTCAT
>JAOZLT010000064.1 GCA_029934675.1 Candidatus Altimarinota bacterium
TACCTGATTAAATTCCTCATAAAACTGTCCAACCGCAAAAAAGTCATCACGTATCTCCGGGCAAATAAATTCATCAACCTCTTTTTTGAGTTTGTTGTAAGAATCGCTTGCGGAAACTGCTACAGCAAGTATTAGTTTTTTTGGTTTCAGTTCCCGGATATATTGAACTGCTACCATTGTCGTAAAACCGGTCGCAATCCCATCATCCACCACAATCACAATTTTACCCTTAAGGTCAGGCGGATTTGGGTCGCCGGCGCGATAATCTTCGTACCGGTGCCTGATTACATGTTGAAGGCGTTTGGTTTCACTGTCGACGTAAGACTAAGATATGCCAAAATTTGACATTACTTTTTCATTTATCTGCACCGAACCATCCGGTCCCACAGAACCGATTGCATATTCATCATTTCCTAGAGCTCCGATTTTTTTCGTTACAACAATATCCAAAGGTATATTCAGTTCATCACGAAGCACTGCTCCCGTCTCCAGTGTCCCTCTCGGAATCGCCAAAATTATGGCATCCTTTTCGCCCTTATATTTCTTCAGCTCCGGCAACAATTTCCGTGCAACATCTATCCTGTTTTTATACGGTTTTTCCGACAGCAAAATGTTAAATGTTACATGCTAAATGAAAAATAGAATGTGAAATGCGAATTCAGAAATGCGAAATTATTTCCTCGTATTATTAATAATCTCCCCAACTCCACCTAGTCCAGGATAAATAAAATCATCTTTTGTAAGCCCCTTATCCAAGCGTGCTGCATAAACGGACATTGATGCTTTGATTTTTTTTAGATTCTTTAAATATTGGGGAGCTACTACCAAATTCACGACCACAAAGCGTTTTGGCTTACCGTATTTTTTCTGATAAAAATCCACCACCTCTTTTACGCTTCCGCCAGTTGCGCCCATCGGATCTGGAATAAATACTATCGCACCCTTCACACTTCCTCCGATTTTTGACCCTGTCAGCTCACTGCCTGAAACTCCATTTTTAGTCTCAATTCTTTGACTCATTAGGTGGTCTTGCCGTACGTATTTTGGGTTCAGAATTTCTGTCAGATTAAGGTAAAACTGATGTGAGGGTTGCATGCCAGCACGAATCACATCCGCAACTACCACTTTCTGATTTTTTTTGAATATTTTATCCCTAAAAATTCCCCGCTTATCTTTTACTGCAATACGTGTTTTTAGTAGTACAGTTTCCTGCTCCAGTTCACCATTCACCACAGCACCAAACATATTTCCAAAAAGTGCAGTAATCAGCTGACTGATTCTTGGCTGAGCAGTCTCCGGCTTACCGAGTTCTGCAAGAAGTGAAAGGTTGTAGGGAGTATCGAGTATTGTGTGTTTCATGGTTTGTTTATTACAAGATTAGAAACGCCCCTTCGGGCTATTATAAGATTACAAGATTAAAATAGTAAATAGCAAATAATCTTATAATTTTCTAATTTTGTAATCTTGTAATAGTAGTTAACCACATCCCTCAAACCCCGCAACTAAATTTCTCTACAAAACCACAAATTCCATTACCCTAATTCTCCTCCTATATGATAAAATCTATTAGAACATAAATATAGGTAGGGGACTGATACATTCGTCCCAAACAACCGACTGCCGACCACCCACAAAACCAAAACCTGAAAGCGACATTTATAAATGTCGCCCCACAAAAAATAAAAACTAAATGAAAAAGAGTTTCCGAAAACTTCTCATCGGACTTACTGCACTAAGCTTTGTTGCTATAGGAGTTTTTTTTACATTACAAGCTCCACAAATAACAGGTCCAACAGTCGACGAGTCAGTTACAGATGTTGTTGAATTCAAGTTCGATTTTCTCAAAGACTCACGTCAGACAGTTGAAATCACTTTTGGCGCCAACTCAGTCCAAATGATGAGTGATGAGCATGAAGGTATATATGAAATTGTTGGCAATGAAATAACCTTCATCCACACAGATGGCAGAAAGAAAGACCGTTACATAAAAAGTCCGAATGAACTCAAGCATTACACCCACTACAATTCCGCAACTAAAGTATGTCTGAATGATATTGCAATAGCAAGTAACGGGGTAAAGTGTTCAGAGTCCGAAACTTACACATTTACAAATGCCGTTCTTCACCGAACAGATGACGGAAAAATCGAAGTCTATTACTTCCCGGGTGTTCATCTGGATGATACTGAAGCCGACAAAAATCTTCTTGCATATACATCCGGAGTTTTGAATAACGAACAAATAGAAAGTCTGTATATCTCCGGTGGTTCGAACAAACTTTTCACAATCCCAATTCCATTCGTAGAAGATAAAGATGGTGAGGATATACCCGTTAGTTATCAGATTAAGGGCGAAAATCACAATCAATTAACACTCACTTTTAACGCTGAACCGGAACAATATCCACTAGTCCTCGACCCTACTTTAGACACTGAGATAAGCGTTACAAACGAGTCTCCCGTACCAACAACAACAGTTTCTGATGGCGGTTCAGCTGTTGCGTCGCCAACAGAGGTTGGAAATAATATAACATTTACCTCTACAGCCAAAGATATAAATACCGACCAATATTATCTTGCAATTTGTAAAACAGATTCTGTCACAGTTGGTAACGATACTTTCCCAACATGTGGTGGTGGCAAGTGGCCAGAGGCAAATCCAACAGTAAAAGCCAGCGACGTACAGGCAACGGAGACATATACAACCTTAGTCGGTGATGCTGAAAGTAATGACTGGTATGCGTTTGTGTGTGATAAGCGACCTACGGCAAATAGCCCAATTTGCTATCCGGCATCCAGTTCTGGCGACCAAGGTTCAGCAATTGGAACAATATCGTTTACAGGCATTCCATCCGATACCGATAATATCACAATTGACTCAATCAATTACGAATTTGATACAGGTGGAGCATGTACTGGCGGTGAAGATGTATGTGTAGATATCTCCTCCGCGCTAACCACAACCTCAGTCGCAATCGCACTGGCAACAGCAGAAGCTGGTACTAGTTCTTCCATGCAAAGCCGTGCCAAAATTGTTTATGTATATGCAGATACTCATGGTGTTGCCGGCAATAGTCTCGGTATGACAGAGGGGCAGGATACAGGTAATTACATCGCCCTTTCCGGCGCAACACTTGCGGGTGGTTCAGATGCAAATGCATCACCATTTAATGTAAACCACATTCCCTCATTTGGCACAGTAACAGTAACAGATACCAGTAATGGCGAAATAAACCCAGGTGATAATCTTCGTTTTACTCTCCCTCAAGCTCAAATTACTGAAACAGACACAGTAGATACTCAGGACACTATCGACATGTATATTTGCGCAACTGTTGGTTTTACATACGGTGCTTCTGCAGCCTGTACGGGAACTGAAGTTTGTAATGACACAGGCGTTAATCCGGCCACAACCGATGCAACTTGTGATGAAACAGGAAACAATCTGGTTCCGCCAACCGACACGGGAGGTTCTGAAGATTTTTATGTATATGTACAAGATGTCCATTATTCCGAAGGATCGGGTACTAATCAGCAAAGCTATACTATTTCTAATACAGCGCCAACCCACGATACGCCGGAATTAGATGTTCATATGCCAATTCTCCCTAATTCGGTAGGCTATTGGCAGTTTGAAGATGGAAGTGGGGCAACTGCTTTTGATGATGAAACAGATAATGACAACAATGGCTCATGTACTAATTGTCCAACTTGGACAGCAGAAGGTTACAGTGGCGGGGCTTATGATTTTGATGGGACGGATGATGTAATTATTGTATCTGATGATGATAGTTTAGATATGGGGTATGAAGATTTTACTTTGGATTTATGGGTAAAAAGGAATGTTATTTCTAGTCCCTATCAAGAATTTCTTATAGATAAGAAAGTTGCTAGTACTAATCTTGCTGGATATTATTTAGCTGTTGAAACTAGTAATAAAATTTCTTTAAAAATAGCTAATGGATCATCTCAAGTATCAGTTCAAACAAGTTCTACAATTTCTGATACTTCTTGGCATCATATTGTTGCCTCTGTTGATAGAGATGTTGCTGTTAAATTTTATATAGATGGAGCATTAGATTCTACTCAAACAGGTATTACTACTGGTTCTTCTTGGAATTTAGATAGTAGCCATAATTTGGATATTGGAAGATATACTGGAGCTTCTAATCCTAATTATTTCTTTAATGGAAAAATGGATGAAATAAATATCTACAATCGAGCCCTAACAGCCGATGAAATAACCGCTCAATATAATTCATATACTACTCCCGGCACTACGGCTTACACAGATTCTAATATGGATCTTTCCTGTAAAGCCATAAACATTGCCGACCACGACAGTGACACTACAACCACAATCTTTAATTGGGAAAAAGACAGTAGTAGTACAACAGTCTTAAATATGCCATTTGATAGCAATATTACTTCAACAACAACCGATGCGGTATTAGATTATTCGGGTAATGATAATCATGGTCAGTTAGGTGCTGGTACAACTAGTTATGTTCCAACATGGACATCTTCTGGTATTAAGGGTGGGGCTTATGATTTTGATGGAAGCAATGATGTAATCATTGTAGATGATGCTGATAGTTTGGATTTTTCGGATAATTTTACTATAGAAGCATGGATATACCCAGATGCAACGGTGGCTGATGAGCTAATAATGAAAGGGCCTGGTTCATCAACGGCTGCCTATGAAATGTATATAAATAACCTTAAAATTAATTGGAGACTCAATAATAATGCAAAGTATATTACCAGTACATCTTCTCTTACTCAAAGCGCATGGAATCATGTTGCCATTACATATGATAAAAGTCTTGGTTCAGATAATATGAAAATTTATATTAATGGAACGCAAGATGCTACAACTGGGGATTATGCCGTTTCAGTATCAGCTAATACATATGATGTTAGTATTGGAGCATATTCAAATAGTAGTTATGGATTTGATGGAAAAATGGACGAGATACGCATGTATAATTCTACTATCTCTGCCGAACAAATTGCTCAAAACTATAACAACGGAAAACCTTTATACAACACAATTGTTAATCAGGAAATTGCAGAAGGTGATGCCAGTTGGCAGTGTAAAGCAACTATAAATGATGCTCAGCCAGTTAATTCGGATTCTATCACTGATTCCTCAAACTCTATTAATCCATCTAATTCCGAACCGGTTCAAAATATTCCATCTGCTCACGCTCATGCACTTTTGGATACCGATTCCGTCGGCTACTGGCAGTTTGAAGATGGTGACCTTACATCCAATATTCTCGACGAAACCGCAAACAGCAACGATGGTTCTTGTACTAATTGTCCAACATGGACTGAGGAAGGTGCTGTGGGTGGTGGGTATGATTTTGATGGGGTGAATGATTATTTAGAATTCGGAGACCAGGCAACTTTGGATTTTGGAACAAGTGATTTTACTTATTTAGCCTGGATTAAAACCACTTCATCAGCTCGCCAGCAGATTATGGGTGAATATGATGCATATCCTTTATATTATATAGAGCTGAATAATGGCTCTTTTAGTTCACGAATTGGTTATGATTCAGATAATAATTTTTCATTGTCTAGTGGAACAGCGATTAATGATGGAGAATGGCATCATGTTGTAACTGTTTATGATCGCGACGACAATATGACTCGCTATGTGGATGGTTCAATCTATGGGTCGGCTACTAGTATCAGTTCTATTAGTGCGTCGAATTTAGATAATGCTAATGCTTTCCGAATTGGTGCGTCCGGTGGCGGAACACCTCTTTATTATTTTGATGGCATGATTGATGAAACTCATGCTTACGACCGTGCCCTCACCGCAACCGAAATCAAAAACTTATATAACAATCAATCATATACATACGGAACAATGGATTTAGGTCTTTCTTCCGTTGATTTATCCGACACAGATTCCGACGCAACCGCAGTTACTGTCGATTGGCGTGAGAGTGATACTAGTTTGGCTGTTCTAAATATGTCGTTTAACGAAAATATAACTTCAACTACAGCTGATGCTGTAAAAGATTATTCTAGTTATGAAAATCACGGAACTTTAGCTTCAAGTACAGCTACTCCAACTTGGACAAACGCTACGACCTGTGGAAATGACACGGGTGGTTGTTACAGTTTTGATGGAGGGGATTATCTTACTATTGCTGATTCTTCTTCATTGGATATAACGAGTGAAATAACTGTATCAGCATGGATTAAGCCAAATACCCTGACAACTGACTATCAAAGAATTATTTGCAAAGAAAATACAGGAGGAGCATATTCCATTCAGACTCGTGCAGATGGAAAACTTAATTTTTATTTGAATGCTTATTCATTTGAATCATCAGCTAGTGATATCACTGTTAGCCAGTGGAATTATGTAGTAGCAAGTTATGATCAAGCAGATATTAAACTTTATGTTAATGGATTATCGGTTTTAGATACTCCTCTTTCGCCAGTGGCAATAGGTACCACAGATGTAGATCTAACTATTGGAGCTAGACCTAATGGAACCCTAAATTTTAATGGCTTAATCGACGAAGTAAAAATCTACGACACGGCCCTAACTCAAGCTCAAATAACTTCCAACTACAATGCAGGAATCCCTAATTACCAAAATATAGCCTACGGTGAAACCACCATTGGTGAAACCTGGTCTGCCAACATGACAATAACAGATGAAGATGGAGAAGACAGTACTACAATAATATCTAACGACCTAGAAATTTTAGGCTTCAGTACTGTTCCTTCCGACGGAAGTAGTTCCACAACAACACCTACAAATGTAGGAGATGATGTTACATTTACTGCTACAGCAAATGTCGCAGGCACTAGCCAATGGTATTTGGCTATTTGTAAAACCGATGCAGTAACAGCAGGCGATGACACAGCTCCAACTTGTGATGGTGGAAACTGGGCAATTAGTACTGCTACTACAGATGAAGCAGAGGCAACTACTACTTATACCGCATTATCCGGTGATGCCGAATCCAATGTCTGGTATGCCTTTGCTTGTGATAAAGTCAGTGGTGGAGGAGCTTGTTCTCCATCCAGTCAAGGTTCAGGTAATTCAGGTTCTCCTTTTGCAGTTAATCATCAAAGTACTTTCACAGAAATATTGATTACAGATCAAACATTGACACCTACACAGCTATTAACAGATGGAGATATGGAGACTACGGGCGTTGGGGATTGGGGGGGTGCTAATAGTGTGACTCTTACCAAAGAAACAACTAACCCACATGGTGGTAGTCAATGTTTAAAGGTAGCTTACGGTGGAACTGCCAACTATTTTGCTTATCAGAATTTTTTAACTATAGGAAAAAGATATAGAATTATAGGATGGGCAAGAGGAGATGGTACAGTTGCTCCTTATCTATATACAAATGCAATGAGTTGGACAGGTACAAGTTCTACAGATTGGCAATGGATAGATATAAGTTCTCCAATCCCAGAGGCTGCTATTTCAGTTATTTTTAGGTCAACTGCAAGTTCTAGTGGCTATGTAGAATTTGACGACATATCAGTTTACGAAATAAATACAATAGAACCAGGAGAAAGCTTGCGTTTCACTCTCCCAAAAGAACAAATAGCTGATGAAGATACAACCAGCTCTCAAGATACTATTAATATGTACGTATGCTCAGATGCAACCACTGCATTTGATTACAGTACTAACAGCTGTACAGATGGCTCTTTAATTTGTTCAGATACCATAGTTAATCCAGTAACAACTGATGCAACTTGTGATGAGACTGGCATCACATTTGTTCCTGTACCAACTGCGCATGGTAGTTATAATGTAAAAGTATATGTAGAGGATAACCATGATTTTTCAGCAACAGGTACTAATCAACAAAGTTATGATGTTGAAGATGTCGCTCCAACATTAATAAGCTACGATGTAACCGATACTCCAAGTATCTCAGCTGGTGGTTCGGATACAATTAATTTTACAGCAAAAATACATGATGATAATGGAGATAATGATATAACATCGGTCGATGGATATTATTATGACGATACTGCAGTTAACTTATCAAGCGGAGTATGTAGTGC
>JAOZLT010000065.1 GCA_029934675.1 Candidatus Altimarinota bacterium
CTTTTTATAATAGCGAAGTCGTGGATTTTTTTTAAATATATGTCTCAGTCTGTTTTTTATTGCATCTTTTAAGTGCTGACGTAGTATCCATTTTTTAAAGAATTCCTTTATTCCACCTTTAGAAGCACGAACTCCGTCGGCATGTACTTTGACTTCTGGATAATAGATTACTTTATATCCTTCTTCCCAACATTTCCAGCAGTAATCAGGGTCTGACATAAATATAAAGTAGCGGGGGTCAAGTCCGCCTATCTTATTCCAGAGCTTTTGTCTTGTTATCCAGAAGCTGGATTGTAGCCAGTCTACGGGTTGGGTTTTGTTATAATTCAAATCTCTGCATTCATCGTGTGCTACAAGTGAGCGGAGGATTGGAAGGTTGCGGAGTTTTGTACGTCGGGCAATTTGTAAGGTTAGTTTTGGAAAAGCTCTTACAGTCATTGTAATAGAGCCATCTCCATCATTTATTTGCTGTGGGCCGAGTACTCCAATTTCCTCATGTTCATCCATGTAATTGATAAGTTTTTGGAAATTATGTTTATCACCCCAGATAATATCCGGATTTACGATAAGTATATATTCGCCTTTAGCCCTTTTAACTCCACGATTATTACCGCGTACATACCCTATATTTGTCTCATTAATAAACACCTTTACATTCGGGTATTTTGAGAGTGGTGCAAGTTTTTTGGAATTTAGCGGATTTGCCGAATTATCTACTACTATTATTTCGTAAGGGAAGTTTACTTTTTGTTCCACAATACTTTCCACGTTTTTTACAACGCGTTTGCTTTTATAAAAGTCTAATATAATGATGCTTGCCTTAGGCTTGGTCATGTGATTTATACTTTTGGCTATTATTACAAGAATTACAAGGTTTTACATTACAAGGATTCGTATTACAAGGATTAATTTTTATAATTTTTAAATAATCAACTCATAAATTTCTCAATACTCCTTGGTTTTACATTCCTCACCATTCCATCTCGTTTAGCAATAATCTCCTTTTCGTGTTTTTTGAGTTTTTTGAGTTGTTTGAGTAGGTAGGGTTCAAATACGAGAGCGAATAGTAATATACCCCATTGATGGAATAGTGTTTTGAATTTTATCAGAAGTGAGAATTTTTTGCTGTAGTTTTTGATGAGAACTACTTGTTGACCGAAAAATGAATCTTCTTTTATCCATTTAGCTTTATTTTTTCTTGCCTTTATGATACGTGTTATCAGAGAGGTGGATTTGTATAGATTGCTTGCTTTTCTATCGTGGTAGACTTTAATTTCGGGTATAAAAAGGCATTTCCATCCTGCCCATTGTAATCGATAGGAAATGTCGATGTCGTTTTTATAATGAAGAAGTTCGTCGAAGTACTCCCTATATTGGTGATTTTTGATGGGTGATTTTTGATGGGTGAATGATATGTCTTTTAGCGCTTTTTTACGATATATAGCTAGTGCGCCGGATGCGCCGAATATGGATCTTTTGTGGTCATATTGATGTTTGTCTTCTTCACCTTGTCCGAGGTCATAAAAGAAGTGATTCTTTTTTAGTCCTAATCCACAACTATCAATAGTATTGGTTGTATCGATTTCGGGGTAATCGTGATGTCTAAGCGGAAAATCCCATACCATCAATTTACAAGTGGCAGAACCGTATTTTTGATGTTCGTGTTTTTCCATTTCTTTAATAACTGTTGAAACAAGATTGGGTGGATATAGCATGTCGTTACTTACGCAGAAATAATATTCACCCTTCATCTTACGGATAAGCGTGTTATGGCCACCTGAATGCATTAGATTATCTCCTTTTTCAACAATTACTCTGTCGTACACATCAGGAAGTTCTTTGTGTATAAAATTATGAGCCTCTCCATTTGGGCTTTGATCACGTAATAAATATTCGATATTCGGATAATCTTGTTCCATAAGGCTTGTTAGGCTGTCTTTGAGGTGAGGGTTTACTTTGTAGAGGATTAAACCGATGGTGACTTTTGGATAATTGTGCATGATTGGATTTTAGCATATCAGGTAACTGAAGGCGACATTGGTGAATATCGCTTCCAGGGGTCTGTTATGGTATATTACGTTGGTAATTCATATAATCAACATACTATGAGAAAACCAAAATGTCCTTATTTCGCTTTACCAGATACTGGGTTTCGTGGTAAATGTGGAGGGTGTGCTACTCAGCATTTGGAATATGAGTTGCAACTTGAGAATAAAAAAAACAGAGCTATGCATGCAACGGGTTTTGATGATGTTCAGATTTTTTTTGATAATGAATGGTTTTATCGCAATCGAATGGATATGGTGTTTACGGAGGAGGGGATTGGTTTTAGGCAGAAAAAGAGTTGGCGTTGGAGGATAGATATTAAAGAATGTAGTATTTCTAATCATCGTTTGAATGAGCTTATTAAGGAGATTCGGGATGAGTTTTCTGATGTGGATGATTTTGATCCAAAAGAACATACAGGAACATATCGATACGCTGTAATTCGAACTCCGCAAAATGACTCTTCAATTTCATTTGTTTTAAATAAAGATTCCAGTAAATGCAGAGAGGCTGTTGAGAAAATCAAGGGATTTGCACGCAAGACATCTGCAAATAATATTCTTATTACATATATGCCTGCCAAAACTGATATGAGTTATGGTGAGGAGTTTATTGTAATAAAGGGGTCAGATATGTTGGAAGAGGAGCTGATGGGTAGGAAATTTCATTACAGTGCTCAAGGTTTTTTCCAGAACAATCATACAATGGCGGAAAAGATGCATGAATATGTGCATGAAAAACTCGAAACTCTAAGTTCGAAACTCGAAAAAACTCATAAATACGGTATCCACCTCTTAGATTTATATGGTGGTGTTGGAACTTTCGGCATTATAAACGCAGAACTATTTAAAACCGTAAAAATAGTAGAGAGCTTTGAAGGGTGTGTCGTGGCGGCAAAAGCTAATATTGAGCGGAATAAAACTGATAATGTGGAGGCGATTTGTATGGATGCAGTTCAACTAAAAAAACTTACATTCTCATCACCGCTTTATGTAGTAATCGATCCTCCTCGTAGCGGAATGCACCCTAAAACTATTGAACAGCTGATTAAAATTAAGCCCGAAGTGATTATCTATATTTCCTGTAATATTAAACAGCTCGAAAAAGATATTCCTAAATTTAAAAAGCATTATAAATTAAAAAGTGTGGCGGTTTTTGATTTGTTTCCGCAGACTAATCATATGGAGACGGTGGTGGAGCTTATAGTTAAGAATTAAGAATTTAATTATGAATTAGAAGATTAAAAAATTAGAAACGCTTCGCTATTAGAAGATTACAAAATTACAAGATTAGAAGATTAGAAATTCTACATTCGAAATCTTTTGGAAATTGGTTATTCGAAATTCGAAATTATTCATTAAAACGGGGGTAGCCGGAGATGTTTAGTGTGTAGGTTATTTATCAATCCACTTAGTCAAACCACCCCTCTCGACCAGTCGAGCCCCTCACTTGAGGATGGGGAAATTTTATATGGAATATAACCAACAATTTTCCTTCCTAGAATTAGAAGGGGCCGATTCGTCGCGGTGAAACGGGGGGTGGTCGAGGTGGTCGGGTTTGGGTGTGGCTGTGTTTTAGTTAAGAATTAAAAATTATGAATTTAATTATGAATTAGAAGATTAAAAAATTAGAAACGCTTCGCTATTAGAAGATTACAAGATTAGAAGATTAAAAATTTTACATTCGAAATCTTTTGGAAATTGGTTATTCTAAATTGGTCATTCTATTATCTTCGGATTAGGGTCGTATTTATTTTTACCTCTAGTACCTTCTGTAACGGCTAATATAAAACTATAAATTGGAATTAAAAGAAACCAACCACTTTTATCTACGTCGTGCATTCTGCGAATACCTACGGTAATAGCAGGAATTAAAACAGCTAGCTGATATATGTTAGCAAGGACACTTTCGTTTGTTGTAATGCCGATATTTAGTACAACTTCAATAAGACCCAGTGCGAGAGTAATAATGGCATTGAATAGGGCGAAATACCAATATTCTGCTCTGCTGGCACGACCGTTAAATACTGCATACTTTTTTAAAACTGATATGTAGTAGTTCATAGTTGTTTGGTTAAAATGTTTCGGGCTGGTTGAAGCTTTAGATGAGCGAGGGTTAAAAATATAATTATAATCCATATTTGTAAGGTGGCTCAATATCTGTCCATTCTCCATCTGACATTCTAAACATTCGACCCTTATTTGTTAGAACCATAAATTGTTGATCAGATTTTTCTGTTTCTGAACTGAATAATATTTGGATAATTTTTTCTTTCTTATTGAACATATTTTGTATATTAAATAATATCTTGGTGGGCGAACCTTATAGTATTTCGGATTATGAAAAGTTAGAGGTAAATATAATTTTGAGTAGTAGTGACGTTAACGTTATAAAATTTGGATTAGTAAGTGTTTAAGAGATAAAATTATTCTTCATATGTTTTGAATGTTGTAGTTCCTGGTATTGCTTCCCAATTTCTAACTACTTCTTCACATACTTCTGTTCCGTCTTCATACTTAACTTTGCAATTTTTACTACATGTTATTAGATCATCTGCATTACTTTTAACTGACAATGCCCAAGTTTTACATTTATCGTAGCTGTTAAAAGTAATGCTTTTTTCCATACTATTTGGTTTGCCATTTTGATAGTATGTACCTTGCCATGTAGTTTTTTGCAGACAGCTTGTGAGGATTATAGTACTTATAAAGAAGATTGATAATCTTATTATTTTTTTCATAGTATTTACTTTAAAGAATAATTTTATTTTAGAGAGTGAATTTTATAGTTCAAATTGTAGGACGTTTTAACTTAATTTTTGAATACCTTTTTTCGATCTTTATTCATTGCAGTAAATACCTTACGTTTTATATTAACTTTTCCACCTAGCTCGTGTTTTTCAATTATATCAATAATATCAATAATATCTTCTATTGTAGTGAGTAATTCTATAACTTGAGCTCCAGTCATTGCAACTTCTTCATATTTTGTCCCCCGTTTTTTTTGGAAAATAGCAAAAGCAATTTCCTTGTTTATATGAGCAAGGTCGACACCTCGGTGCTTAATTAAAAGGCTAATTTCATTTTTATTTTTACTTAGGATTGTTTTAATTGTTTTTAATACTGCTATATCTTCCTTTTTTGGACTTTTTAATAAGAGTTTTAAATAGCTTTTGATTGAAAGAGTACCTTTTGTTTCGTCAAAGAAATTAGCAACAGCCAGAAAGAAACTCTGTTTGAGTATGGCTTCAGTTATGCTTAAAAATCTGTTATTACTTTTTTTTGCTTCTATTTGAATAAATCCCCAGCTATTGAAAGCCATAAAAGCGTATGATGCAATGATTTGTAGTCCTTTTCGTGTATCTTCTCTTTTACTCATTCGATTAAGTTAATATTTCCTACACCTAATTACTACACAAAATATTTATTAAAATCAATAAAACCTTGCACTCTGATGGTCTCTCTGTTAAAATCTATCCGCTTTATTTATATTAAGTCTTTTTTCTGATTTGCCTATCCTCCCCAATAAGGGGCTAAAGGTAGAAGTGACGAACTAAAGGCGATAACCCCAAGGATTATGAGTGATATTTCTTTAAAAGAGATGGTTAAGAGTGCTGTGCATTTTGGTCACCCTACATACAAATGGAACCCTAAGATGAAACCTTATTTATATGGTAAGCGTCATGGGATTCATATTTTTGATTTGAAAAAAACTGCAGACCTTTTGATTAAGGCGCTTGATTTTGTAAGTAATGCTGCAAGGGCTAATAAAACAATTTTGTTTGTTGGTACTAAACAGCAAAGTCATTCAAAGTTAATAGAGATTAAAAAGAATACCAAAATGCCAATTGTTACTGATAAATGGATTCCTGGTCTTTTAACAAACTTTAAGACGATTAAAACTCGAATTAAATATTTTAAACAATTAAAGGAAGATGACAGTTCTGGTGCTTTGAGTAAATATACGAAGAAGGAGCAGTCAAAACTTAGAAAAAAGATTCAAGATCTTTCTGCTTCGCTTTCTGGTGTGGAAGAAATGACAGAAGTCCCTGATGTTTTATTCGTTGTTGATATTGTTCGCGATATTATCGCAGTAAAAGAAGCTCGACGTCTTAAAATTCCTGTAATAGCTATAGTTGATAGTAATTCTGATCCTGATATGGTGGATTATCCTATTCCTGCTAATGATGATGCTATTAAGTCTATTGAATATATTTTAAATTTTGTAGAGGAGGCGATTACTTCTAAAGGGAAGTCCGAATAGATATCGAATAGATATCGAATGGATATCGAATTGATTGAGATCTGAGTCCATACGAAATCAATACGAAGTCTATTCGAAGTCAATACGTAAATAATTAGACCTATGGAAAAAGATCAACCACAACAAGATGACAAGAAAGAAAAGATGAAGGAGAAGTTGGAAGATGCTTTAAAACCTTCTAAGGAAGAGAGTGTGGAGTCTGCTAATCAGTCTAATCCAGAGGTTGTATCAGATATATCTCAAGGAAAGAAACAAAAGACATCTGTTAAACTTTTGAAAGAAGAGGAGGTGCAAGAGTTAACTACGCTTCATGAACGTACTATTGCATGTTTAAGCTATTTTGGCTTTCTTGCTATTGTTCCTTTTTATTTAAAGAAAGAAAGTAAGTTTTGTAGATATCATGGAAAACAGGGGATGATGCTTGCAATTATTTTCTTTCTTGGCAAGTTTTTGACGGTTCTAGATGTTGTTATGGATTTCTTCCTGATACTTCAGGCAATTATTGCTTTATGGATGGGGTTGGTTGCTCTTTCTGGAAAATGGAAAAGAATCCCATTAATCTATAAATGGTCTGTTGAGCTTGAGGATGTATTATCGCTTAAAACTAAAGAAGAGGAAAAAGATGATGAGAAATATGCGGTGAATGAGATGTCTAAACAAGAAGTCGAAACTAAATAAGATTGGTGATTTATGATTGATTACTATATTCATTTATCAGAAATCATTTATCGAAAATTACAAATTAATATTTATTTAATTAATTATATAAAGTTATGAGTATATCAGCTTCCCAAGTAAGTTCATTACGTCAACGAACGGGTGTATCTATGATGGCGTGTAAAAAAGCCTTAGAAGAAACTGGCGGTGATGAAGAAAAGGCTATTGAGATTTTACGTAAAAAAGGTGCGGCAAAAGCAGTAGAAAAATCAGGTAGAGCTACAACTGAAGGCATTGTAGTTACTAAGATCGATGGAAATAAAGCATCTGTTGTTAAACTTTTATGCGAAACAGATTTTGTTTCTAAAAATGAGGAGTTTAGAAAAATTGCCAATGATACTGCAGATATAGCTCTAAGAGATGGTGCTGATGTTGCAAAGCAGTCTGCTGAACAGCCTATTAAAGATTTATTTACCAAGCTTGGTGAAAATATGAGTATTGAAGTTAAAGTGATGGAGGGAGAGGGGATAGGAGATTATATCCATTCAAATTCTAAAATAGGTGTATTGGTTAATCTAAAAGATTTAGATACTGAGAAGGCTAAGGATGTTGCTATGCAAGTAGCTGCTATGAATCCATCTGTAATAAATCCTGAGGATGTGTCTGATGATGAGGTGCAAAAAGAGAAAATCATTTGGGAAGATCAGTTAAAACAAGAAGGTAAACCAGAAGAAATTATGGGTAGAATAATGGAGGGCAAGGAAAAGAAATATCGAGAAGCAAATGCTTTGATGAAGCAAAGTTTTGTTAAAGATGGTAATAAAACTGTTGAACAGTATCTTGAAGGAAATAGCGTTATTGAGTTTGTGAGGTTCTCTATCTAATTCTAAATTTTTACACTCCCATTTGTATTCATAGAATATGATGGGGGTGATTTAGCTAAAAAGTCCCCAGTTTTACCATCTGTCGTCTTGAAAAGAGATTAAGTTGTT